>CBDUBO010000001.1:0-35198 GCA_965365405.1 uncultured Rhodothermales bacterium
TGGCCGACCTCTACCTCGAATGCGAGGCGTGCAAGGGGCGGCGCTTCAAGCAGGAAGTGCTGGAGGTGCGCTACAAGGGCAAAAACGTGGACGACATCCTGAACATGACCATTTCGGAAGCCGTGGCGTTTTTCGAGGGGGATGCCGCCGTCGTGAACAAGCTCAAGGTGCTCGAAGAGATCGGGCTGGGCTACCTCACCCTCGGGCAGCCGAGCAACACGCTTTCGGGCGGCGAGGCGCAGCGCGTGAAGCTGGGCGCGATTCTGGGTAAGACGACGAAAGAAAAGACGCTCTACCTGTTCGACGAGCCCACGACGGGCCTCCACTTCGACGACATCCGCAAGCTGCTCGCGGCCTTCAACGCGCTCGTGGACAACGGGCACTCGGTCGTCCTCATCGAGCACAACCTGGACGTGATACGCGCCAGCGACTACGTGATCGACATGGGGCCAGAGGGTGGGCGCGGCGGCGGCGAGGTGGTGGCTGCCGGAACCCCGGAAGCCCTCGCGCAGCACCCGGAAAGCCACACCGGCCACTTTTTGCGGGAGGTGTTGTAGCGAGTTCCTCGAGTGGCGAAGCGGCGTAACCAGACGTTGCACCGGGCGTAGAGGCGGCGGCTTCTTCGCACCCCATGGACTCCATCACCCTGTCCCGAACGCCTCGCGTGCCGCTCACGATGTGGGCGTTGGTCGGGCTGACGCTGCTGCTCCACTTCGTCGTGGCGTTCGTGACGCCCTACGGCATCCACCGGGACGAATTCCTCTACCTCTCGCTCGGTAAGCACCTGCGCTTCTGGGCGATGGACGTGCCGCCCGGCATCGCGCTGTGGGCCAACGCGGCGCGCGCGATCTTCGGCGACACGCTGTTTGCCGTCCGCTTCTGGCCCGCCGTCTGCCATGCGGTTCTCGTGCTGCTGACGATGCTCACAGCACGCAGGCTGGGCGGCAGCACGGCAGCGCAGGTTTTAGCCGCGACGGCCGTTTTGCTCAGTTCACTTTTCATGCGGGCGGGCACGCTTTTCCAACCCGTCGTCTTCGACCAGGTGTGGTGGACGCTCGGCCTTTTCGCGCTTGTTGGACTGGGACAGACGGGGCGCAGGCGGTGGTGGCTGCTGCTGGGCGTGGCCTGCGGGCTCGGGCTTTTGAACAAGCTCAGCATCCTCTTTTTCGGGCTGGCCGTGCTGGCCGGCCTGCTTTTTTCGCCGCAGCGGCGGGCGCTTCTGACGCCTTGGCCGTACGCGGCAGCCCTTGTCGCGCTTGTGCTGGGCAGCCCGACGATTGTGGGGCAGGTGCGGCTGGGCTTCCCCGTTTTCGGGCAGATGGCAGCGTTGAAGGCTGCTCAGTTGGAGCGCGTAACGCCTGCCGCCTTTCTGTCCGGACAGTTCGAAATGCTTGGCCCTTCCTTCCTGCTCGCCCTCGCCGGGCTGGCGTATCTGCTGGCCGCACGGTCGGCGCGCAGCTTCCGCGCCGTGGGGTGGACGTGCGCGGTCGCGTTCGGGCTCATGCTCGCCACGCAGGGCAAGGCGTACTACATCGGCCCCATCTACCCCGTGCTCTTCGCCGCCGGGGCCGTCGCCCTTCAGTCCCTCCCACGCCGCGCCGCGCGCCCTGCCTACGCCCTCCTGATGGGGTTGATGGTAGCCGCCGGCCTCGTGGCCTTCCCGATGGGGGTGCCCGTACTGCCGCCCGCCGCCATGGCGCGCTACGCGGCCTACTTCGAAGGCTCGACCCAGACCAACACGGGTGAAACGCTCGCGCTTCCGCAGGACTACGCCGACATGCTGGGCTGGGAAGCACAGGTGCGCGCCGTGGCGCGCGTGTACCACGCGCTGCCCGAAAGGGAGCAGGCGCAGGCCGTCGTGGTGGCCGCCAATTACGGCGAGGCGGGCGCGCTCGATTTCTACGGTCCGCGCTACGGACTGCCCGGCGTGGTATCCGCGCACACGAGCTTCTGGTTTTTCGGGCCCGGCTCGCGTCCGGGCGCGGTGGCCGTCGCCATCGGGGTGGACGAGGCCGAACTAAAGGCGTTCTACGGCGAGACCTCCGTCGTGCAAACCGTCAGTACGCAATGGGGGGTACCGGAGGAGCAGAACGTCCCCATCGTCGTTGCGCGCCAGCCATTCCGCACCATCCAGGAGGTGTGGCCCGCGCTTGCGGGACAGTACTGAGGTACGCTTCCTGCCGCCTTTTCTACCATGCTGCTTCCCGACTGGAGACGGGCCGTCCTTAAAGTGGGCAGCGCCCTCGTGGCCCCTGAAGGCCGGCCAAGCACGCGGCATCTGCACGCCATCGCGGCGTTTGTACAGCAGTCCCGGCACGCCGGGCGCGCCGTCGTCGTCGTCTCCTCCGGAGCCGTTGCCTCCGGACGCGAGCAGCCGGACGCGCCAGACGGCGTGCTGCGTCCCCGCCCGCGTACCCTCGCCGAGAAGCAGGCCCTCGCCGCGCTTGGCCAGCCCCGCCTGATGGCGCTGTGGAGCAGTCTGCTCAATGCACCTGCCGCCCAGCTCCTGCTCACCTACGACGACCTGCGCGACCGCACGCGCTTTGCCAACGCCCGCGCCACGCTTGCCGCGCTGCTCGGCATGGGAGCCGTGCCCATCATCAACGAGAACGACACCGTGGCCGTCGAGGAGTTGAAGGTGGGTGACAACGACAACCTTGCCGCCCACACCGCTGCCCTCGCCGACGCCGACCTGCTCGTGATCCTTTCGGACGTGGACGGCCTCTTTACCGCCGACCCGCGCCACCACGCGGACGCCCTCCTCATCCCCGAAGTGGCGCGCGTGGACGGGACGGTGTATGCCCTCGCGGGCGGCGCGGGCACCACCAACGCGACGGGCGGCATGAAGACCAAGCTCGAAGCCGCCGAGAAAGCCACCGCGCGCGGCATCGCCACGGTGCTCGTCAACGGCACCCGTCCGGCAGCACTGGCGGCACTGGCCGAGGGCCGGGTGGACGGCACGCTGTTCCGGGCACAGGGCGCGGCGCTCACGGCGCGCAAGCACTGGCTGCGCCACACGCTGCCCGCAGCAGGGCGCGTGCTGGTAGATGCTGGGGCTGCCCGCGCCCTCGTCACGTCGGGCGCGTCGCTCCTGCCCGCCGGCATCGCGCAGGTGGAAGGCACGTTCAGCCGCGGCGAGGCCGTACTGGTGGTGGAGGCAGCTACGGGCTCGCCGCTCGCCAAAGGCATCGTGCAGTACGGCGCGGCAGACCTGCTGCGCATCCGGGGCTGCAAATCGGGTGAAATCGAAGCCCGCCTCGGCTACACCTACGCCGCCGAAGCCATCCACCGCGACGACCTGACCTTACTCGACGAGGCGTGACGCACCGTGACGCGGACGTGTAAAGCCGTGTGCTGCCACAGGGATGTGCCGCGGCACGCTTCGTAGGTTGCAGCCTCCGTTTTCCCTCGCCCCTATGCGTGACTCTCTCTCTACCCTGGCCCGCAACGCCCGGCAGGCGTCGCGACTGCTGGCCCGCACCGCGACGTCGCAGCGCAACGATGCCCTTCTGGCGATGGCCGATGCCTTGCTTGCGCGGCAGGACAACCTCCTGCACGCCAACAGCCGCGACGTGGCGCAGGCTGCCGCACGCGGCCTCGCCCCGGCCCTGCAAGACCGCCTCGCGCTCACGCCCGAACGCATCGGCAAGATGGCGCAGGCGCTGCGCGACGTGGCCGCCCTGCCCGATCCCGTGGGCGAAATGGCCGCCGAGTGGACGCGCCCCAACGGCATCCGGGTAGGGCAGATGCGCGTACCGCTCGGCGTCATCTGCATGATTTACGAAGCCCGCCCCAACGTGACGAGCGACGCCGCCGGGCTGTGCCTCAAGGCCGGCAACGCCACCATTCTGCGGGGCGGCTCGGAAGCCTTTCTGTCTAACCAGGCCGTCGTGGCGGCGCTGCACGAAGGACTCGAACGTGCCGGGCTACCAGCCGCCGCCGTTGCGTTCGTGCCCACCACGGATCGCGACGCGCTCACCGAACTGCTCACCTTTACCGACTACATAGACCTCGTCATCCCGCGCGGGGGCGAAGGGCTGATTCGCTTCGTGGACGAACACAGCCGCATTCCCGTCATCAAGCACTACAAGGGCGTCTGTCACCTGTTCGTGGACGATTCGGCGGACTTCGACGTAGCGATGCGATTGCTCGTGGACGGCAAAACGTCGCGGCCCGGCGTGTGCAATGCGCTCGAAACCCTCCTCGTCCACGAAGCGGTGGCAGACGATTTTCTGCCGCGAGCGGCCCGCTTGCTGGGCGAAAAGGGCGTCGAGCTTCGGGGCGACGACGCCACGCGCGCGCGCGTGCCGCATGCGGCTCAAGCAACAGAGGACGATTACCACGCCGAGTATCTCGACCTCATTCTGGCCGTGCGCGTCGTGGCCGGGCTGGACGAAGCCATCGGCCACGTCGAGCGCTACGGTTCGCTGCACACCGAGGTGATCGTCACAGCCACCCCCGAACACGCCCGCCGCTGGGTGCGCGAGGTGGACGCTTCCGTCGTAATGGTCAACGCCTCGTCGCGCTTCTCGGACGGCGGCGAACTGGGGCTGGGAGCCGAAATCGGCATTTCGACGACAAAGCTGCATGCCTACGGGCCGATGGGCCTTGAATCCCTCACCACCCGGAAATTCGTCGTCCACGGCGACGGCCAGGTGCGCGTATGAATGCTTTCAACACGCCCGTCACCCTCGAAGGCCGCGCCGTGCGCCTTGAACCCCTTGCGGCCGGCCACCTGGACGCGTTGTGCCATGTAGGACTCGATCCCTCGCTCTGGGCCTGGACGACCAGCCACGTGGCCACGGCAGCCGACATGCGTCGGTATGTGGAAGCCGCCCTCACCGAGCAGGCGGCCGGGCACGCGCTTCCCTTCGTCACAATCGAAAAAGCAACCGGCCATGTTGTAGGCAGCACGCGCTTCGGCAACATCGCCCCCGCGCACCGCCGCGTCGAGATCGGGTGGACGTGGGTTGCGCCTGCGTGGCAGCGCACCGCCGTCAACACGGAGGCCAAAAAGCTGATGCTGGCCCATGCCTTCGAAACGCTGGGCTGCATCCGCGTCGAACTCAAAACGGACGTGCTCAACACGCGCTCGCGCCGCGCCATCGAGCGCCTTGGCGCGCAGCAGGAAGGCATCCTGCGGCACCACCTCATCACCGACCAGGGGCGCGTGCGGGACACGGTGTATTACAGCATCCTCGCCGCTGAGTGGCCTCTGGTGAAGGCGGGGCTGGACGAAAGGCTGGCCGCTTTCTGATGCTGCGGACTCTTTTCACGCAGGCGGCTCGATAGCCCGGTTGGCGATTTCCGCCGTCACCTCCTGCGCATCCCCGTCGCCGCCAAGCCAGACGCGGTTGGGCGCGCGAAAGAAGATGCCCTGCACGTAGGCCACGGCTTCTTCCAGCGTTTCGGGGTTTTCGTTCTCGGCGCGGAAAACCGTCTCGTCGTCGCGGTAGCTATCGGTCATGCGGAGCCGTTCGGCAAAGCTGTCGTCCCGCCCGATGTTGGCGGTTTCCAGCTCGCCCGCGTTTACGTCCACCTCTACGTCGTTGCTGATCGTGAATCGAAACATGGTCTGTATGCTGGTTGGATGAGGGTAGGGTCACCGGCGTGCAAAGGGTGTCGTTCCAGGCGCAGGGCGACGATGCGGTAAAGCGCGTCTCTTCGCCGTTTCATCACAAAGTGTTTGTTACCTCGTGCGGCCTCGTGGCGGCTGTTGAGGTGCTGCCCCGCGCGTGAAAACCTCGTGGAAGGCAAACAGCCCAGCCGCCCCTCTCGTGTAACGCCTGTTCCAACAGGTTTCCACCTTATGCCACGCACTGCCAGCCGTCTCCGCGCTCCCCGCTCTGCCGCGCCGCGGCGGCCGTTGCGCGTGGCCCTGTTTACGGGCGCCTACAACCACATCGCCGACGGCGTATCGCTTACACTGAACCGGCTGGTGGCCTACCTGGTGCGTCAGGGCGTGGAGGTGCGCGTGTTTGCGCCCACGGCCGAGACGCCTGCGCTCGAACACGCGGGTACGCTCGTGCCTATTCCCTCGGTGCCCGTGCCGGGGCGACCCGAATACCGGATGTCGCTGGGGCTGACTCCGCGCCTCCGCCGCGACGTGCTAGCTTTCGAGCCGGACATCATCCACATTGCCACCCCGGACGTGCTGGGGTTTCAGGCGCTGCGCCTGGCCCGCAAACACGACATTCCTGCCGTCTCGACGTATCACACCCACTTCAGCTCTTACCTGAGCTACTACGGCGCAGGCTGGCTCGAAGGGGCCTTCTGGCGCTATGCACGCTGGTTTTACGGGCGTTGTGATGCCGTGTACGTGCCCTCTCAATCCATGCTCGATGTGCTGGCGGCGCAGGGCGTCGAGGGGAATCTGCAGGTGTGGGCGCGCGGCGTTGAGACGGAACGCTTCAACCCGGAACGCCGGTCGGAAAGCTGGCGCGCCCGGCACGGCTTCGCGACCGAAGACGTGGTGGTGAGCTATGTCGGTCGCCTGGTCTGGGAAAAAGGACTGGACGTGTATGCCGACGTGATTGAGCAGCTTCAGGCGCGCGGCATTCCGCACCGCAGCCTGGTGGTAGGCGAAGGCCCGGCCCGCGCCGATCTGGAAGCGCGGCTGGGGCAGACCATGTTCACCGGCCACCTCGGCGGCACCGACCTGGCTGTGGCCCACGCTTCGTCCGACGTGTTCGTGTTCCCCTCTGAAACGGAGACGTTCGGAAACGTGACGCTGGAGGCGATGGCCTCTGGCGTGCCTACCGTGTGCGCCGACGCCACGGGCAGCGCCTCGCTCGTCGAGAACGGGGAGACGGGTTTTCTCGTGCCTCCGCGTCAGAGCCGCGCGTTTGCAGCCGCCACCGAAGCGCTCGTACTCGACGCCGACCTGCGCCACCGCATGGGAGACGCCGCGCTGCGCCGCGCGCAGGGCTTCGCGTGGAGTCAGATTCTGGGCCAGATGCTCGACCATTACCACACGCTGGTGCCCGATGCGCACGCCGATGCCCCGGCAGAGCCTGCTCCCGTGCGCACCGCTACGCCGCTGGCCCATGCCTGAGCCTGCTTCCGTACGCGGCGTCATTGCGGCGCCACCGGCGCAGCCCTTTCGGCTCCTGTTCGTTTCCCATTCGTTCCCCCCTCCAGAGCGTCCCCTCGCCAACGTAGGCGGCATGCAGCGCGTGGCCACCGAATTGCACGCTGCGTTGTCGCGTGCCCCTGGTGTGGCGCTGGAAAGCGAGCTGCTCCACACGTCGTGGCGGTGGACGCACGCGCGCATGCCGACTTTTCTGCTGCGCGTGCGGCGGCGTCTGCGCGAAGTAGCCCGCATCGGCGCCGTGGATGCCGTCCTGTTTTCCTCGATGGTGACGGCGACGATGGCGATTCCTGCCCGGTTGGCCCTGCGAGAAGCGGGCATTCAGACGGCCGCCATCGCACACGGACTGGACGTGACGACGCCGTTCAGGCCGTATCAGAAAAGCGTCGTGCCCCGCGTGTTCAATGCACTCGACCTGGTGCTGCCCGTTAGCCGGGCTACAGGCGAAGCGTGCCTGGAACGTGGCCTGGATGCAGACAAGCTGCGCGTAGTGCCCAACGGCATCGACGTATCGCGCTTCTCGCCGCCCGCTGATCGGTCTGTTGCACGGCAGCGCCTGGAGGCTCACTTCGAGGCTTCTCTTCCCCCCGGCAGCCTGTTGCTGCTCAGCGTGGGCCGCCACGTGCCCCGCAAAGGGTTTGCCTGGTTTGCCGCTCACGTGTTGCCTCAGCTCCCCCCCACGATACACTGGTGGGTCGCGGGCGAAGGACCCGAAACCGCTGCGGTCCGCCAGGCGGCAGAGCAACATGGCCTGGGTGAGCGCGTGCGTCTGCTGGGCCGTGTTTCCGACAGCGCGCTGCGCGACCTGTACCAGGGGGCCGACCTGTTCGTGATGCCCAACCGCCCCGTTCCGGGCGACATGGAGGGGTTTGGCGTGGTGATGCTCGAAGCCGGGCTGGCCGGATTGCCCACGGTGGGCGCGGGCATAGAAGGCATTCGCGACGTGATTACCGAACGCGTTAACGGCCACCTCCTGCCCACGGGGGACGCGACGGCTTTCGGGCAGGCGCTGCGCTATTACCTCGAAGATCGTGATGCGCTGGCCTCGCTGTCTGCCTCTACGGCCGCCCACGTGCCCGCCACGTTTTCGTGGGAAGCCGTAGCACAGCGCTACCTGTCTGTGCTACAGGCACCCAACGGATGAATCCTGCACCTGCACGCAGCCGAGTCACGAGGTCAGTCCCTCTTTCAGAGCAGCAATAGCAAAATCGCGTAGAAAGCCGCCCCCGTCGCGAAGGGGCCGAATCGGCTTTTGCGTTCGTCCGGCAGTTCCTCCTTGAGCACGTTGAGGACGATGCCGCCCGCGAGAAAGGCGAATAGCACGCCGGTAGTGGCCACGCTCAGCGCCGCCATCTGCCCGACGCCCCAGCCTACCACTACGGCGGTGGCCAGCACCCACCGGCCCACGCGCCGGTACGTCTGCCCATGATCCTGCTGCAATCCGTAATCGTTGACGACGAAGTGGAGCGCGAGGGCAATGGCGAACAGCAGCAACCCACGTGCATCCTGCTCTTCGCTGTGTACCAGCAGGTAGCCCACGAGCGCGTTGTAGAGGGCAAATGACGCGATGTGGAGCCAGAACACGCCCTGCTCCACTTCGGTCTCGCCCTGCGTACCCGTCTCCTGCACGGTTCCGCGTTCCGGCTGCGCCGTCTTCACCATCCGTTCCAACCCGTAAAACGCCGCCAGGCCGAAGAGCGCCACCAGGTACACGTGGTGGTCTATCCACGCCAGCGCGGGCACGGTTTCGTCAAAGTGTTGCTGCGCGGCGTTCAGTTCGGGGAAGACGTGCAGAAACACGTAGGCGACGCCCGTGCCGCCTGCCGCAGACAGCCACCGGCTGCGCGGAATGCCGTCTAGAAACCGGAGCCGTCCGGCAAACACGTGGGCTGCTACGAGCACCGCTACCACCAGCAGTTGAAGCAGCATGGTTTTTTGAGGTTGGAGGTTGAGGGTGGGGTTTCTTTCCAGCCTTTAACCGCCAACAACCCCTCATGCCCCCGCCTCGCGCTTTTGATCGCGGGTTTCAAGCCATTGCAAGAGGGCCGGCAGGAAGAGCAGCGCAGCCAGCAGCGTGGCCCCGATGCCCAGCACGGCCAGTTCGCCGATGGAGCGCAGGCCCGGATGGAAGCTCAGCAGCAGCCCCCCGAAGCCGATCATCGTCGTCAGGCTGGACATGAACACGTGCTCGCCTGTAGAGCGGAGGATGAAGCGCAGCGAGCCCGGCCCTTCTTCCCGATATCGATGCACCAGGTGCACTCCAGCGTCGTTGCCGATGCCCAGCACGGCGGGCAGCACGACGAGGTTGTAGAAGTTGAGCTTGAGGCCCAGCAACTCCATGCCCAGCATCATCCATAGCAGCCCTACCACAAGTGGCAGCATGGCAAGTGCCGCCCACTTGACCGAGCGGAAGTTGAGCCACATCAGCAGCATCACCATCAGAAACGTCGCGCCCACGGCCCAAGGGGCTTCCTGACGCATGAGCCGCAACATGTCCGCCGCTACGAGCGAGGTAGAGCCAGCGTGGTACGTCGTGCCGTCCGCCGTCGTAATCGTGCCCACTTCGTCCGCAAAGCGAATGGAGCGCCGCCCGTCGGAGAGGCTGCTGTCCGGGTCGGGATAGACGATGACGAAGTTGCCCAGTTCGCCACTTTTGGTGGTGTACTGCTTGCGGATGGACTCGGGCACCTCTTCGAGCACGACGGGGTCGGTGGTGGAAGCGGCCAGACGCAACTTTTCGAGGTCGGCATTCGGCTCAGCCGTCAGAAACTCGTCGTTGAGCAGGGTGCGCAGGTGCGCGATCCGTTCGAGACGCGCTTGCTGTGCCTCTGGCGTGGAAGGAAACCGCTGCTGCAGGCTCTCGACCTCGGAGATGAGCGAGGTCGTGTCCGCCGCCTGCCGCGCCTGGTACGCCGCCACGATGGCCGGAATCTCCTCCGGCGTCTCCGTCACGATGTAGGCCGGGTTGCGGCGGTTGCTGCCGTACACCAGCCCGGTGGGCGCGTTGCGCGCGTTGTAAGCCTCATAAGTCGGTTCGAGCCGGGAAAAGTTGTACTCGAACCCGATGCGCGGCAGAAACGTGATGGCGGCGACCACGGCCAGGATGCTGACCGCGAGAATGGGACGGTAGGCCGGGTAGGACTTGCCCGCTGCTACGGCGTGCGGCTCGTGGGCCCGCCCCGCGTCCAGTGTCAGCAGGTGCAGCCGTTCGAAAAGCGCCAGAAACGCTGGCAACACCACGATCATCGCCACGAGCGCGAGCAGCACGCCCGTGCCGGCGATAAAGCCGAACTCGCTGAAGCCCTTGAAATCGGCGAAGACGATGGTGAAGAGTGCGCCTGCCGTCGAGAGCGCACCGATGGTGATGGCCTGCGCCGTCGAGGCAAACGTGCGGTCAACGCCTTCGACGACGCCGTAGCCCCGCGCGCGCTCCTCGGTGTAGCGCGCGTAGAAGTGGATGCCGTAGTCGATGCCCAGCCCGAACAGCACCAGCCCCAGCGTCGAGGTCATCAGGTTGAGGCTGCCGTAGGCGAGGTAGGCGATGCCAGCCGTCCAGCTCAGGCTCATCAACAGCGGCAGCCCCACGACGAGCGCCAGCACGGGTGCCCGCGCCAGCGTCGAGAGGAGGAGCGGCAAGCTGAAACGCCCACTCGACTGCGCCCGGTAGGCTTTGTAGACGAAGTACGAAACGACCGAAAGCAGCACGCACAGCACGCCAACGCCGAAGGAGCCGGCCACATCGTCTTGGATGCTCTGCACCTCGATAAGCTGGCGGTAGAGGCGGCCCGCCGTCGTTACCTGGAGATCGGCGTGGTACTGCGCCGGGTTGGAGCCGGCAAGCAGCGCGTCCAGGCGCTCGAACGCCCGCCGGATGTTGCTGATGTTGGTCGAGGAGCCGGACGGATAGAAGCGCAGCACCATCACGGTGCTGTCGTCCGAGACGGGATACTCCTTGCCCACGATGCGGTCGTAGGCTTCTTCGAGGCGCGCCCCTGCGTCCTCCGGTTCGGCCTGCGCCGCTTCCTCGTCCTCGAAATCCTCTTCCAGGTCGAAGTAAAACGGATTGGCTTCGAGGCGCGCTTCTTCGCGGAGGTCTTCGAGGTACGCCTCCAGCTCGTCCAGCTCGCGGTCGGTGGCGAAGTAGAGGGCGTTGCGCGCCAGGAAGTCCGTCTCGCGGCGGTAGTCTACGCGGCGGAAAAACGGCTCGGCATCGGGCGCGGGGCGCAGCGCCAGCACCTGCGGGATGATCGCCTCAGCATAGGCCCGGTTGGCTGCAAACGAGGGGCTCTGAATGATGACGGCGGCCTCGCTCTCACCACCCACCGTTGCGCGCAGCTTTTCGAGCGCCTCCACGCTGGCGTAGTCGGACGGCAGTAGGTTGGCGAAGTCCGGGTCGATGCTCAGGTTACGCGCACTCAGCAGCCCCAGCACGGTTAGCAGTGTGGCCGCGCCGAGGATGGGCAGCGGGTGCCGCGCCACCCATCGGATAAAAGGGCGCAGCAGGTCGAAAAAGGCGTGCATGGAGGGGCGAGGCGAAAGAGAGGAACGCGAGGCCGGAGCGCCTCTGCGGGCGGCAACTTAGCGACGCGCGGGCAGCAGCACCAGATCGTCTACATCCACCTCAGCTTCCCCGCCGGTGTCGTCGGAATCCGACCAGAGCGTGATGGACTGCGGATCGGGCGCGTTCTCGCCGAAAAGGGAGCGGTAGTCAGCCGCTACGTCGCGCTCGACGGTTTCCCAGCGGTTGGTTTCGCCCCGCGAAACGACGACGACGCGCAGCGATCCCTGCCGCAGCACCGTGCCGGGCGCGAGGGATGAACTGTAGGTGTACTTGATGCTCTTGGGCCGCCCCAGCCGGTCCGTCCCGAAGGTGACGTACACGGCTCCGCCCACGTCGTTGCGGCGGTTTTCGCTGGCTCCGCTGGGCAGCTTGTTGGCCCGCCAGCGCCAGCGCAGGCGCGGGTGCTGCGCCAGGTTCCAGCGCAGGTGCGTGCCGTCCGTCAGCAGGGTGATGCGCTGCGCCTCGCCGCGCGTGTACATCCGCAAGAAACGCGCACTGCCCTCCTGCGCCACCAGAAACTGCTCGCGCTCGTTGAAGTGGCTCGACAGCGGGTTCATCTTACCCTTGCTGGTGTAAAACACCCAGCGGGCCGGCGGTGCACCCGACGTACCCGTGTTGAAGTCATCTACGACGATATTCTGTGCAGCCAGGGCGGGGGTCAGGAGAGCTGCCGCCAGCAGCAGCACATAAGGTTTTACAGGCATAAAAAGCGCGTTTACAGAGTCTTCGATAGTCTTCAAACGGTGTGCCGGCAGGCTATGATACCCGCTTTGTATGGATTCTCCGCGCAAAGCCGGCGCCTTTGCCCTACGCGTTGGACACCCGGTGTACACTCCCGAATTGCGCCTTTCTTGTGACGCTGCCCCCCCTCTCCACTTCCCCTTCCTCTTCGCCCGGCGATTCGCTGGGACGAAAAGTGGGTGTCGTGGTGGCGTCGCGTCTGCTCACGACGCTGGTGGATCTGCTGACGATGGTGCTCATCGTGCACCTGCTCAGCAAGCCCGAGCTGGCCATCGTGCGCCTGCTGCTCATTGTTTACGGGACGGCGCGCTACCTGGCTACGTTCGGCTTCCCCGACAGCATCCTCTACTTTTTCGACAGGGTGGAGAAAGGCGCGCAGCGGCGGCTCGTCCTCCAGACGTGCGGCCTCCTGGCGGCCACGGCACTCGCGGCCTCGGGCCTGATTATGCTGGCGAGTCTGTACGCAGACGTGCTGCTTTCCAGCACGTGGACGGTGGCTCAGCGAGCCGCCGTGTCAGACTACCTTCCCTGGATAGCGCTGGTCTGCTTACTTGAAATTCCGACGTGGCCCACTACAAACGTGCTCATCGCCCTCGATCGGCAGCGCGAGGCGGGACGGTATGAGGTGGCGACGAGTGTGCTGCTGTTCGCGTCCCTGCTCGGCCCGCTACTGCTCGGCTACGAGATCGAAACCGCCGTTTACGGGCTGGTCTTTTACGCCGTTATCCGCTTCGTGCTGTCCGCCGCCTGGCTGGCGCGTGTATTACCACCCGGAATCTCCCCGCTCCCCAGACACTTCAGACGACAGCAGGTTCGATTCTCCATCCCACTCGGGCTCAACGGAGCCGTAAACCGGCTGAGCAAATACTTCGACAGCTACGTAATTGCCGTGATGTTGCCCGCCATTGCGCTGGCGGACTATCAGGTGGGCGCGCAGGAGATTCCGTTCGTGTCCGTGATTCCTGCGGCGGTGGGCTCGGTGTTGGTGTCGCGCTACGCAGCGTTCCAGTTGGCGGGGGACCGCGACGCGCTCATCGCGCTCTGGCACCGCGCGGCGCTGCGCACGCTGCTCTACGTGGTACCGCTCACCGTCTTGTTCATCGCCGTTGCGGGCGATTTCATCCACGTGGTGTTTGGCGCTCAGTACCGATCGGCGGTGCTCCTTTTTCAGATTTACAATGTTATCCTGCTGCACCGCATCGTCTCGTACGGCAGTGTGCTTCAGGGTTTTGGCGACACGCGCGGGATTCTCCTCATTACGCTCTCGGTTCTGGCCGCGAACGCTGTTCTCAGCGTGCCGCTCACGTTTGCCTTCGGCGCGGTGGGCACAGCCACAGGCACCCTGCTGGCCTCGGCGGTGGGCTGGGTGCAGGCGCTCCGGCGCATCGGGCGGCACATGGGCCTGCCCGCGCGCCGCGTCCTTCCGTTTGGGCCCTACGCACGGATGCTGGGCGTCGCCGCCGCTGCCGGCCTTGCGGTGTGGACCGCCCGGACGTGGCTTTATCCCGATCTTTCCGCCCTCGCGGGCCTGCTGCTTTCGAGCGGGCTCTATGCTGTGATCTTCGGAGCCGCCGCTGCAGCCCTCGGCGTAGTAACATGGGCCGACTGGCAGCGAATACGCGCCGCTTTTAGCTTTTGACCTGCACATTCCATGAGGTGGTACCGCTTCGATTTCAAGCATGAAGACACGGCCCGGCTGGTAGCAGCCGCAGCAGGGGTGCTGGCTGGAATCCTGCTTGGCTGGTGGTTTGCACCTATCGTAGGCGTGGCGGCAGGCCTCCTGCTGTCGTTTGTAGCCCTCTTTGCGCTGGGACTCCATCTGGCCCGAAGGGCTGAGCACAGCCGCGAGGCCACGCTGCGGCATCAGCAGGACATCGCGTACCTCTTCAGCCGAATCGAATTCCGCGCTGCCCTTCCGCCTCTCACTGGCTGGGCAGCCACGCCCCGGCTCGCCTGCACGGTGTACGATCTGGTGCGGCAACGCACGCCCGAACTCGTCGTCGAGGTCGGGAGCGGCGCCTCTACCATTGTTACCGCCTACGCACTTGAGCAAAATGGCAAAGGGCAGGTCGTTTCGCTTGAACACGATGCCGCCTACGCCGAACGGGTAGCGCGCGACGTGGCCCGGCACGGACTGCACCACCGCGTCCGAATCGTGCACGCCCCGCTCGGATCGGTCGAGATGGGGGGCCACGTGTATCACTGGTACACGTTCGACCCGGCGGCGCAGCTTGGCGGGCAACTCGTCGACCTGCTCGTGGTAGATGGGCCACCACACAAAACACAGCCGGAGGCACGTTACCCCGCTGTGCCAGTGCTGGCGCGCTTCTTCAGCGCGGATGCGGCCATTGTGCTCGACGATGCCGGGCGAGACGATGAGCAGCGCAGCCTCGAACGATGGGTGGCTGAGCACGGCTTGCACTGTGCCGAGTATGTTCGGGAAGGCAAAGGCATCGCGCTCTTGGAGAAGAAACAGCCCCAGACTTCTTAACCGGCCATGACGCTCGACGCAACGAACCGCCGCGCCCTCCGCCTCATCGGCGCGGTCTTCCTGGTGTACGCCGTTCTCGTGGCCACCCACGAGGGCGAGTTCTGGCCCTTCAGCATCTACCCGATGTTCTCGCAGGCGGGCCGCCCGTGGCACCGCGCCGTCGTACGCGAACTGCCGGACGACGCGCCAGTGCGCTGGGACACGCTTACGTGGGCCACGCTTTCCGGCGCGCCATACAGCACGCAGCGACAGGGTCACCTCGATGCCATCGACGTAGCCAACTACGTGGGCAAGACGAAAGTGTGGACGCGTGAAAGGGCGGATGCGCTCCAGCCCCTCCTGCTCACTCCGGGCGACCGGCAGCGGCTGGTCGTTTTTCGCGCCTCGGGCCGCATCGTCGAGGGGGACTCTGTGGCCGTCACGTTCGTGCCCATTGCCTTTGTAGATGCCGACTCGGTGCGCCTCAACCCCGCCCTTGCCCGATGAGCAGACTCCAGCGCTTCGCCGACACCCTGTTCGAGTTCGACCGCGCCGACTCGCCGGGGGGCATCCTGTTTTTCAAACTCTACGAGTTCTTCCTGGCCGCCTTCTCGGTACAGCTGGCGTGGAAGTGGGCCTTCGAGACGGCTCCGCTGCGCGAAGTGGTGCTGCAACTGGGCCTGGCCCGCTACTTCGACGCGCGTCTCTTCTACGGCTCTGCCCTGCCCCTCTGGGTGGCCGGGGTGGTGACCGTACTCGTCGTGCTGGGCTTTTTCCGCCGTTTCCGCTACGGCTACCTGCTCGGGGTGGGGCTGCTGCACGTGCTCTACGCCGTGCGCTACACGCAGGGCGAAATTCCCCACTCGTCCAACCTGTTCATGATGTCCGTTCTCGGGCTGGGCGTGGCGACGGCCTTCTTTCCTGATGCGCACGAACGCCGTCGCTTTACGATGGGCTTCACCTATTTCTACATCGGTCTAGGCTACACCCTCGCTGCCGTCTCCAAGCTCGTCGCCACCGGTGTGACCTGGCCCGATGGCTTACACCTGTGGATGTGGATCGAGGAAAAGTCGGTGGATCAGATGCTACGCTATGGCGAGGTACACCTCACGTGGCTCCAGGAATGGGCGCTGCGTAGCCGCCCGCTTGCCACAGCCTTTCTGACGTTCGGCTTCGTGACCGAGATGTTTTCGTGGCTGGTATGGTTCAGGCGCTTCCGGGTGCCCGTGCTGCTGGCCATTTTCGGCCTGCACTTTGGCATTTACCTGTCCATGCAGATCGTCTTCGAGCTGTCATTTTACCAGTTCGGACTGCTGCTGCTCCCCCTGCCGGCGCTTTTCGACGCACTCGCACAGCGACACCGTACCGCCGTTTGGAAAGCCGCGCGGGCCTGCGCCGCCTACGCCTGAGCCACTGGATCCGCCTGGAAAAAGTTGTAGAGGCGCGATTGCGCCAGGTATAGCTCGAAGGCCGCCCGGGCCTCGGCGGAGAGCCGGAAGCGGGGATGGCCCCGCACGTCGCGCCGCACGTGGTGGTGCCAGAGGTAAGCCAGCAGGTCGGCGGGCGTGTTGCGCATTCGGCGCACGAAGTGGGTTTCCTCCCACAGGTTACCGCCGTGGAAGTAGCGGACGTAGAGGTGTTCGGTGCCCCGCGGCAGGATGCTGTACCTGCGCTGTGTCCACTGCCCCAAGTACGTCGTGTCGCTCGTGCGACGCAGGTTGGGATACCGGATCGTATCGTCGCGGCGGTGCAGCAGCGTGGGCGGCACGCCACTGGGCAACAGGCCAATGAAAGGGTGCAGAAAGAACTCGGGGCTATCCACGTGCATGAGCGTACCGGGCAGCGCGCACGCTTCGGCCCCCTGCGCCAGCACTGCCGCCTGCCGGCTCAGCCGTTCAGGATGCGACCAGTCATCGTCGTCCCACTGCGGCGCGAGCCATTCGCCCCGCGCCATCTCCAGCGACTGGTTGCGCAGCGCCCCGATGTGGGTGCCCTCTTCGCGCACTACGTGCTGGTACACCACCTGATCGGCAGGCAAGTCGGCTATTAGGGCTTCAATCGGAGTAATCCCATTGTCCAGCACGACGAGTTCGCGGTTCGGGTACGTCTGCGCCGCAAAGCTGGCAATGGCCCTCCGCGCGTACTCGGGCCGGTCGGCGGTGACCATCAGGCAACTGATGCGGGGTAAGGCCATGCACGTGGGGATTCTGCTGCGTAAGGTACTGCCGTACTTTGCGCCCGGTTCAGCCCCACCCCTATGCACACCTACGAATCCCTTCAGGTTGGTGACGCCTTCACCGTCACGCGTTTCATGTCGGATGAGGACGTGCGACTGTTTGCCCAGGTCTCCGGCGATGACAACCCCATTCACCTCGACCCGGAATATGCGGCCACGCACGCACCGGGCGGCAAGCCCATCGTGCATGGCGTGCTGCTACTGAGCATCGTGTCGAAGGTACTGGGGCGCGACTTTCCAGGTGCGGGCAGCGTAGCCGTCTCCATTTCCGCCAAATTCCTGCGCCCCGTTCCCGTCAACTCGGAGATCAAAGTGGAAGTGCAGGTTTCGGAAAAGATCGAACGCTTCCGGCACGTCAAAATGAAAGTGTTCGTCTATTACAACGGCAAGATGGCCGTGGGTGGTGAAGCGGTGCTGATCCCGCCCACCGAGAGGACCTGACTTCAGCGCACGATTTTGATGCGTTTGCCAGCAGGAATGGTCTCGTTGACCGATACCTGATTGGCGATGGCCAGATCTTGTGCGGTAATCTTGAAAGGCAGCGTCGCAGGCAAAAGCGACTGGAACGACGTGGCGCGAGGCACCTGCACGACATCTATGCGGGCGGGCTGCACTTCCAGCGCCCTGCGGTCGGTAAGCGTGCGGAAGCTCCGGATAAGCGCCAGGAATTGCGGCCGGTGTGTGTCGTAAGCCTGGACGGTCGTGATGCCCATGATGCGGTAGACGCGCCCGCCATATTCGATGAAGTAGGCCAGCAAGGCCAGCGGGCCCTGCTCGGTTTGGGCCTGTCCGAGTACGAAGGCGGCACTCATACCATTGAAGCGGTCCGTGCCGCTGTCAGCCACCTGAAAGCCTTCCTGGCTGCCGAAGGCGCGGGCCGCGGCCTGGGCAGACTGTTCTTGCGCAAACTCCAGCAGCAGGTAGGCACGCCCATTACCCTCCACGATGGCTACCCGCGATGCCTCGTTGGAGACCTGATAGCCACTCGGCAGGTCGAACTGAAACTTCAGTTCTGGGTGTAGAAACGTTCCGCTCTCCACGTACCCGTTGCGGGGGTTTTCGCCAAACACGACGCCCTCCAGCTGCGCCATCATCTCCTCTGTCCCCACTTTCGTGGTCTGCGCCCGGCTCCGCCATTCTTCTGCAAGCTGCCGGATCGTTTGACTACGTTCGCCGGGGTCGGGATGTGAGGACTGCCACGTGGGCAGTGCCCGTCCGCTTTCTGCCTGGATGCGGGAGAGGACGTTGAAAAATTCCGCGCCTTCCTCAACAGCATATCCTGCTAGTGCGGCGTACTCGGTGCCCCATCGGTCGGACTCGCGCTCGTCCTCGCGGCCGTACTTGAGCAGCAGCAGCTGGGCTGCCTGCCCACCGAGCCCCAGGATGTTCTCAGCCGCGCTTCCACCGAGCAACGTTTGCCCCAGCAGTGCGCCGCCAAGCAGCAGATACTGGGAACGTTGCGCTTCGTATGCCTGGCGCGCTGCGTGTTGGCGAGCGATGTGTGTGATCTCGTGGCCCAGCACCATTGCCAGCTGTGCCTCGTTCTCGCAGTGCGCCAGCAGGCCGCGTGTCACATAGACGAACCCTCCGGGCAGTGCGAAGGCATTGACCACAGGGCTGTCAAGCACACGGAACGTGAACGGGGTGTTGCGGACTTCCGCTGGCGCTTCCGCCCGGCGTAGATGGCTCTGCGCCAGTACCCGCTGCCCCACCTCGTTGACGTACCGGCTCAGCGCTTCGTCGTCGTATAGGCCAAACTGGGCCAGGATTTGCGGGTCGGAGGACTGGCCGATCTGTACTTGCTGGTTCCAGTCGTAGCCAAAAGCTTTCTTGTTGCCCGTCACCAAGTCTCTGGAAACGGACGCGCACCCTGCGATGAGCATCAGGGCGAGAACGGAAAAAGCAAAACGTTTCATGTGAAACATCGAGGCGGGAGGTTTTGATAGGGCGAAGTAACAAAACCCGCTCTCGCTCCGCGTGCTCAAGGCGCCTCCGTGACGGGAGCTTTACGCAACGATTCGGTAAGCCTCACCGCTGCGTGCTCCCCGGTGTCAAATGAGAGAGCCCCGCCAAACAGATCCGGCGCAGTGTGCGTGATGAACGTCTGCCCCACTTCGGGTGAGAGCAGCAGTTGCGCAAGTAACTCCGTCCTAGAAGCATCGAGGCTGCCGAAAAGATCGTCCAGCAGCAAAAGGGGCATTTGCTCGGCGCGGTCGCGAAGGTAGAAAAACTGCGCCAACCGCAGTGCGATGCCGAACGTGCGGTGCTGCCCCTGAGAGGCGTAGCGGCGCACCTCCATGCCGTCGAGGTAAAATGTGAGGTCGTCTCGGTGTGGGCCTACAAGCGTTCTACCGCTCTCCAGTTCTCGCCGGCGGACGCGAGCAAATCGGGCAACAAGGGCTTCTTCTGCAGAGAGTCCCTCGGCAGCCTCGCCTGCCTGATCGTAGGTGAACGTGGGGACTTCCACGGCCTCTCCAAGGGCCTGATACGCCTGGTCGAGGTAGCCTGTTAGCCGCGCCATCGCCTCCAAGCGCGCCGTTACGATGCGCGTCCCAAGTGCCACGAGTTCCTCTGTCCAGGAGTCGAGTAGGGCGTCGGGCCCTCCACGCCTGCGGCGTAGCCCGTTGAGCAATTCGTTGCGCTGCCGGAGAGCGCGGTTGTAGCGCAACAGGTCGGCCAGATATACAGGATGCGCCTGACTGAGCAGGTTGTTGAGAAACTTGCGGCGCTCCTCGGGCGGCCCTGCGGTCAAGAGGTAGTCGTGCGGGGCCATTAGCACGACAGGCACGCGCCCGATGGCATCAGCCAGCGTTTCGAGAGGAGCGCCGTTTACAGATACCTGCTTGCCCGTACCCGGGGTGAATCGCAGCCTGAGCTTGAACGCCCCCCGGTGTTCTCCCTCGAAGCTTCCTCCAATCTCGAAATGCGATGCTCCCTTGCGCATCGCATACGTGTCTGAACTGGTGAGAAAGCTTTTGGTGAGTGCGATGTAATGGAGTGCCTCCAACAGGTTGGTCTTGCCCACCCCGTTGGGTCCGCTGATGAGGTTGATACGGGGGGCGAAGGCAAACGAGGCCTCCGTGTAGGAGCGAAAAGATTTGAGCGAAAGAGAGAGGCAGCGCACGAGAGCACGTCGAAAATGAGGAGGCTATACGCACGGGCTGCCGATGCACTCCCGCACATGAGGGCGTCGTAAGTTTGTTGCCAACCCAACTCCTCGTACTGTGACGACGCTGCTGATGCTGCTGATGCTAACTGCCCCGCAGGCCGATTGCGCGCCCGCACAGCAAGCCGCAGCAGCTGCCTACGCCGGGGCGCGCACAGAGGCTGTTGCTCTGGAAGAAGCCCTGCATGCGCTGAGAACAGCCAGCACGTGCCTTCTGGCAAA
Source organism: uncultured Rhodothermales bacterium (assembly GCA_965365405.1). Classification (GTDB taxonomy): domain Bacteria; phylum Bacteroidota; class Rhodothermia; order Rhodothermales; family BA12; genus CBDUCD01. The sequence goes on from CBDUBO010000001.1 coordinate 20,487, forward strand.
GGGGGATACGGCCGAGGCGGCCATGACGCACGTCCAGGAGATTTACCTGCTCTCCATTGACGGACAAGCGCAGCCCTACCAGACCTCCATCGACGAGTTCTTCGCTACGTTCGAGCCGCACCATCAGCTCGCACGCTATACCTATGTGATGCGCAAACAGGCCATGCTTGACGCAGCGCGGGGCAATGCCGTCTCGGCCTTTGCCACCCTGAACAGGTGCCTGCTGATGACGCCGCGTACGTGGCCGCGAGAACGCGCCGAAACACACCTGCGTCTGGCCGAACTGTATCGCTGGCACAACCAGTATCATGATGCCGCCCAGCATCTGAGAACCGCGCGCAGCCTGATTGACCGGCACTTGACCGGAGCGGATCGCGAACGCCAGCGCGTCCGCGCCCTCATCAACTTGTCGGAAATGCTGTTGCAGTGGTATGCCCTGGAAGACGTGGGGACTGCGGTGTTGCAAGAAGCACGGGAAGCGGCGCAAGAGGCCTTCTCCCTCCGCGCCTACGCGTCCGCTTCGGATCAGGTGCATGTGTACCACCTCCTCGGAGACGTGCTGACTTATGCTGGCGAAACCGAACAGGCAGCGGAGCTGCTGGCCACTGCAGTACGGGAAAACACAGGGGGTGAGCAGTACGAGTACATGATGGCGCAATACCGGCTGGGCCGCAACCGCCTGCGGAGCGGCCGTCTCGATGCTGCCCGAGCCGCCCTCGAAGCCGCCTATCAGGCCGCCCTCCAGCAGAGTGACCTGACGTGGGCCCGCCGCATTCGCCACGACCAGGGGCGTCTCGAGGTGCGGGCCGGGGCGCTCGCCCGCGCCAAGATGCATTACCGTGACGCTATTTCGCTGGTCGAGGACCTGCGTGCGGAAATCGGCACCTCGGAATGGGCAGCCTCCTCAGTAAGCGACTGGCAGGCCCCGTATCGGGGTCTTGCCCGCACCCTGTTGGCGCAGGACAGCGTGCAGGCCGCGTTGGAAGTGCTGGAGCAATCACGGGCGCGGCATCTGCTGGCGCTGCGCGCCCGTCTCACGCGCTTGGGAAGCCTGAGCACCTCCGAGGCAGCCATGGCCGACAGTCTGATGGCGGCGCTCTCCAGCGTGCGAAATGCCTTACAAAGCGCCACGCCTGAGGAAGCAGTGGGGTTACACGCCGAGACCGCCGCCCTGCAAGCCCGACTCAACACACTCGTCGGCCCTCCGCCTCCCCGCACGGCCCTCGACCTTCCCGCGCTTCAGGAGAGCTTGCAGGCCGAAAACCGAACGGTGCTTTACTACGTGCTCGACCGCGAAGACCGCCTGTTTGCCGACGAGCACCTGGCGTATGCCTTTCTCATCGGCCCTGACACCCTGCACGTTGTGCATCTGAGCGCCCTTCCCGAGCAGATCGCAGCCAACGTGCTGGCCGTGGCTCCGGCGCTTCGCAGCGATAGTCTGGCAACCGGCAGTAGTGCCACAGCCTTCTCTCTCGACGCCCTCCACAGGCTTCACCAGGCACTTTTAGAACCCTTCGAGGGCTTGCTCCCCCGCAATGCTCCCCTCACCATCGTCCCCGACGGCGCGTTGTTCGCACTTCCCTTCGCCGCCCTCGTGACGCAACCGGTGGGACGCTTCGCCTACACCCAGGCCGACTATCTGGGCACCCACCACGCCATTACGACCGATCTGTCGTTGCGCACCGCCCTCCCCCGACAGTTACGCCCTGGCACGCTCGATTTGCTCGCGGTGGGCAAACGCCGGTTCAAAGAAGCAGGCCTCGTCTCGCTGCCGGGTGTCGGGCGCGAGGTAGAGATGGTGACAGATGCCTTTGGCCACACACGCACACTGTTGGACAGCCGTGCCACGGAAGCCGCCTTCGAGCACGAGGCGGCGCGCAGCCGCGCTATTCACTTTGCCACACATGCCCGTCTCAACGCATCAGGGCCGCTCTACCACGCGCTCGTGCTGACGGCTGCCGATGGCTCGGATGCCCTACTGCACCTGCACGAAATCGAACAGATGAACTTGCAGACCGAACTCGTCACCCTCAGCGGGTGCAATACGGCACGCGGAACGGTAAACGCGGGCGAAGGCATGGCCGGCCTCCAGTATGCCTTCCGCGCGGTCGGAGCGCGCAGCACGGTTTCGACGCTCTGGAATCTGAGCGACGATGCGGGCCCAGAGCTATTTGGCACCTTCTACACCCTCCTCGCTACCGGACTCGCCAAGGACGTGGCGCTTCAGCAGGCCCAGCAGGCCTACCGGCAGGCCCATCCGGGAGCCTCTCCGTTTTTCTGGGCTTCGCCCGTGCTCTACGGCGCACCGGACGCTTTTCCTGCCTCACAAGCCGCAGCCCTTCCAGGCTGGCCGCTCTTTCTTGCCATCGGCCTCATCTTGCTGGGCCTGCTGGCCTGGGCAGGCCGCCACCTCTTCAAGTTTCCTACCCGCTATGCAGCCCAGCCCCCTGTTTGATCAGATCAAAAACCTCGCTACGGAGCAGCGTAACCCGCGCTCTACCGACATAGACAAGGCGTCGGTGCGCGAGATTCTGGAGATCATCAACACCGAAGACCACCGAGTGCCCATCGCGGTGCGGGAAGAGATTCCGTATATCGAGCAGGCCGTCGAGCGCCTCGTACATGCTTTCCAGCACGGCGGCAGGCTATTCTACGCAGGTGCCGGCACGAGTGGCAGGCTCGGTATCGTGGATGCGTCCGAGTGTCCGCCGACGTTTGGCACGCCGCCCGAGATGGTACAGGGGCTTATTGCCGGTGGGCCACAGGCCATCTTCAAGGCGCAGGAAGGGGCCGAAGACCACGAAGAGAACGGCGCGCGCGACCTGCAAGAGGCCGGCGTGAACAGTTCCGACGTGGTGTGCGGGATTGCCGCCAGCCGCCGCACGCCGTATGTGGTAGGCGCACTCAAATACGCCCGCGAGGTGGTCGGAGCCACGACGTTTTTCATCACCTGCACCCCCCGTTCCTCGCTCGACCTGCCGGTAGACGTGGCCATCTGCCCCGTCGTCGGGCCGGAGGTCGTCATGGGCTCCACGCGCATGAAAAGTGGCACGGCGCAAAAGCTTGTTCTCAACATGCTCACGACGGCGGCCATGGTGCGCATGGGCAAGACGTACGAGAACATGATGATTGACCTGCAGATGACGAACCTGAAGCTCGTCGAGCGTGCCCGCCGCATCGTCATGACCATCACCGACGTGGACTATGCCGAGGCCAAGCGCGTGCTCGACCTCACGGACGGGCACGTCAAAACCGCCCTCGTCATGATTCTCGCGGGTGTCACAAAAGAGGAGGCACAGCAGCGGATCAAGGCCGCAGGCGGTTTCGTCCGATACGCGATTTCCGGGGAGACGGGAGGCGTGTAGTCGATGCGGAGCAGGCGTGCTGCCCGCTCTGACGCGGCACGTAGAGGCCCGGGGTTGCTCTGATTTACAGCCCTTCAGCCAAGCCAAGCCCTACCCCGTCGCCCTCGCCTGCCCGACTTTCCTCCGCCTGCCCGTGACCCTCCGCGACGCCTACCGCCGGCTGCTTTCTACGACCTCGTTCGCCAGCCTCCGCGACACGCTCGGCACGTCCGTCCGCACCATTCACGTGCGCGAGGCCGCCGGGTCAGCCCCCGCCTTCATAGTAGCCGGACTGGTGGCACGGGGCGCCGCCCCGTTGGCTGTGTGCCTGTTGCCGGAAGAGGACGCCGCCCGCTACCTGCTGGGAGACCTGGAGCAGCTCGTAGCGGCAGGTGTGCGCATCCTTCACCTGCCCCCTTCCGGCCTTCACCCCTACGACGAAGAGCACGTGCCCGACACGCGGGCGCTGGTAGAACGCTCCGAGACGTTGCAGCAACTCGCAGACGGCTTCAGCGGGGTCCTCGTCGTCAGTGCCGAGGCGCTTTACGAGCGCGTGGCCTCGCAGCAGCACGTGGAAAAAGAGGCCACCCGCCTGAAAGTGGGGCAGACGATAGACCTGCAAGCCCTTCTCGCGCGGCTCGAAGGGCAGGGATTTCAGCGAACCGAGTTTGTCGAAGCACCCGGCGAACTTGCCGTGCGCGGCGGCTTGCTGGACGTATATCCGTACGCGGGCGATTACCCCGTGCGCATTGAGCTGTTCGGCGACGAGATAGACTCCATCCGCGAGTTCGACCCCACCACGCAGCGTTCGGTGAGCCGGCTGGAAACCACGCGCCTGCTACCCAACCTCGACGTGCAACACGGACGCGGTGAAGCCACATCGCTGTTTGCCCACCTGCCTGAAGACGTGCTCTTCGTCACGTTCGACGAATCGCGCGTCGTCGAAAACGTGGGTAAGCTGCACGATGCGGCGGCAGAGGCCTACGCCGCCGGCACCAGCCCCCACCGCCCGCACCCCGACACCCTCTACCTCACCCGCTCCGAGGTGGAAGCGGCGCTGCGCAAACGTCGGCGCGTGCTGTTCGGACTCCCGGATGTGCAAGCCGAACAGGTACTGGCTTTTGGCGCGGGACCACAGCCGCCCTTCAACGCCAAAATGGAGCCGCTCCGGCAGGACCTGGCTGCAAAGGCTGCGCAAGACCTTCTCGTCAGCATCCTGTGCGACACTGCCGGGCAGCGCGCCCGCCTGGCCGACCTGCTGGAGAAATCGCTTGAAGCAGGACAGGTAGAAATTGAAAACGCCACGCTGCACGAAGGCTTCGTGCTGGCAGAGGCAGGCTTCGCCCTCTACACCGACCATCAGATCTTCAACCGCTACCACCGCCCTACTTCCCACCGAAGCCGGCAGCGGGTGGGTGGCCTCAGCCTACGCGACCTCCAGAACCTCACCCCGGGCGACTTTGTCGTCCACATCGACCACGGCATCGGCAAGTTTGCGGGGATGCAGACCATCACCGTCCGCGAAAAACAACAGGAGGCCGTTCGGCTGATCTTCGCGGGGGGCGACACCCTCTACGTAAACGTCAACGCACTCTACAAGCTGAGCCGCTTCACCAGCCAGGAAGGTCACCAGCCCCAGCTTACCAAGCTCGGATCGGGGGCGTGGGAAAGGACGAAGGCGCGCACCAAGAAGCGCGTCAAAGACATCGCGCGCGACCTCATCGCGCTCTACGCGCGCCGCCTCTCCTCCAAGGGCCATCGCTTTCCTGCCGACACCCTCTGGCAGCGCGAACTGGAGGCTTCGTTCGAGTTCGAGGACACGCCAGACCAGGCGGCGGCAGCCGAGGCCGTGAAAGAGGACATGCAGAAGCCCGTCCCGATGGACCGGCTCGTGTGCGGAGACGTGGGCTTCGGCAAGACCGAAGTGGCCGTCCGGGCAGCGTTTAAAGCGGTACAGGACGGCAAGCAGGCGTGCGTGCTCGTGCCTACCACCATCCTGGCCAAACAACACTATCAGACGTTTGTGCGCCGCCTGGCCGGCTACCCGGTGCGCATCGAGGTGCTCTCCCGCTTCCGCACAGCGACCGAGCAGCGCGATGTGCTGGCTAAACTCGCCTCGGGCGAGGTAGACATCGTCATTGGCACGCAGCGTTTGGCGTCTAAGGATATCAAGTTCAAAAACCTGGGGCTTCTCGTGCTGGATGAAGAACAGCGCTTCGGGGTAGGAGTCAAGGAGCGGCTGCGTCAACTCAGGGCCGAGGTGGACACGCTCACGCTTACCGCCACGCCCATCCCGCGCACGCTCCAATTTTCGCTGATGGGTGCACGCGACCTTTCCATCATCCGCACGCCTCCGCCTAACCGCCAGCCCATCATCACCGAGATCCACTCCTTCGATCAGAAGCTCATCCGTGATGCCATTCTGTACGAGACGAGCCGGGGTGGGCAGGTATTCTTCATCCACAACCGGGTGCAGAGCATTGACGAGATGGCGACGATGATCCAGGCCATCGTACCGGGCATCCGCGTGGTCGTGGCACACGGCCAGATGAAGGCCTCCGACCTGGAGACGGTGATGATGGACTTCGAGGACCGCAAGTTCGACGTGCTCGTGAGCACCAACATCATCGAGAGTGGGCTTGACATCTCCAACGCGAACACCATTCTGATCAACCACGCCGAGCGGTTCGGGCTGGCTGAAATCCACCAGCTCAGAGGCCGCGTTGGCCGTAGCGACCGCAAAGCGTACTGCTATCTACTCGTTACCTCTATCCATGCCCTCACGCGCGAGGCGCGCCAGCGGCTTCAGGCCGTTGAGGAGTTCAGTGACCTGGGCAGCGGCTTCAACATCGCCATGCGCGACCTCGACATCCGCGGGGCGGGCAACCTGCTGGGCGCAGAGCAGAGTGGCTTCGTGGCTGAGTTAGGCTTCGAAGCCTACCAGCGCATTCTCGAAGAAGCCGTACAGGAACTCCGCCACGACGAATTTGCTGACCTGTTCGCCGGCCAGCCGCCCCCCCGTGCTTCTGAGACGACGCTGGATGTGGAGGAAGATGCGCTGCTCCCGGCCACGTACGTGAGCAACAACGTCGAGCGGTTGAACCTGTACCGCCGAATCGCGGAAGCGCAGACCTCTCAGGATCTGACCGCCATTCACGACGAACTGGCCGACCGCTTCGGACCGCCGCCCGCAGAAGTCACCCACCTGCTCAGCGCGGCCCAGCTCCGGCTGATGGCGCAACAGCTCCGACTGCCCAAAGTGCAGTTCAAAAACCAGCGCCTGTTTCTCGACACCCCCGACCCGGACGCTGACACCTTTTTCTACGACACGCTTTTTCAGCCGCTGCTGGCCCGGCTAGAAGGGCTTGATCGCCGCTACGTACTCAAAGACGTAGGGCGCAAGCTCCGCATCATCATCCAAGCCGTACCAAGTCTCACGCAGGCCGGGGAAGTGCTAGGCCGGCTGCTCCCCATCGAGGCAGAAGTCTCCGTCCCATGAAACACCACTCTCCGGGTCGTGGGGTCGGAAAAACGACGCGCATATTTCGCTTCTGCGGCCCGATCATGCCTGGTTACAGCTTTCGCATAGCCCGGCTTGCGCGCCTGACGAAGAGCCCGGAAACGCCGAATGCACTCAGGATTGCACCGCCACGCCTTCTTGGTACAACGCTTGCAGCCTGGCGGCCTGCTCCTGCATGAGTGTGCGTAGTTCTGCCGGCTCTACTACTTCCGCCTCGGCTCCGTAGCGCAGCAGCATCTGGGCTACGTACGACAGATTCTCAAAGTAAAACACCACTTCGTGTGCTCCATCAAGTTCTCTGTCCTCTTCGATGCGGGCTGGGATAGCGCGCCGGGCCCATCGATACACGTCGTTTGAGAAGCGTACCGCAATGCGCCTGTTCTCGATATTTGCGCCGCGCTCCTCCAGGTGCTCAGCGAGGTCGAACCCAGCGGGTCGCTCGAAACGCTCGCTCAGCACCCGCATCCACCGGATAGAATCCAGCCGAAAGTTGCGAATGTCTTTGCGGAGGTGGTCGTAGGCGATCAGGTTCCAGTGATCGGTGTAATACACCAATCCAAGCGGATCAATGGTACGCCGCGTCACTTCGTCGCGCGATGCTACGTGATACTCCATGATTACCGGTCGCTGCCGCGCGACCGCTTCACTCAGTTCGTACCACTTGCCGTCCTCTTCATTGCTCGCTTCGATGGTGTGTAGCCAGTATGGATCAAGCACGGTACTGCCCCGGAGCCGCTCGACGTAATCGCCCACTTCACGTGGTAGCACCTGCTGGATTTTCAGGGCCACATTGTCCGCGTCTTTTCGGAGCGAAGCATCCGGCTGGAGCTTCATGAAAGCTGTACCGATCAAAAGCGTGGCTGCCTCACGCGCAGTCAGCATGAGTGGCGGGAGCTGATAGCCTTCGAGGATCTCATATCCTCCACCCTCTGCATACGTCAGCGGAACGCCTGATTCTGACAGCGCGCGCAGATCGCGAAAGATCGTTCGGCGGCTCACGCCAAAGTGTTTGGCCAAGTCACGCGAGGTCATGTTGGGCCGTGTCTGCAGCAGCAGCACGAGCGAGAAAAGACGCTCCGTTCGGTTGAGAACCCGCTCTGCGTTGGCCATATGCGCGCGTGTAGGCTAGCCGGTAATATATCCGCCCGGCGCTGCGGATTCCTCGCTTGCACATACGTCCGGCGTGACCGATACCACAAATTTATTGGTGTAGTAGGGGTCCGGACTCGCGATGGGCCTCACCTCCCACCGCACTTTCAGGGATGCGAGTTCAGACACTTCATCGGCCAGATCCCCACCCTTTAGGCAGATTAAACCGGCAGGCCAGTAGCTTGCGGGGGCTTCTACAGGCTCTGCATTCGGGGCATGCCAGCCCCAAAGCGTCCGCAGCGAAGCCGTCGCCCGCGATACACTGTGACTATGCTGCGTGGAAAACGCTTCTGCCCGCCCGTGCCATCCCTCGCCGTTAGGCAGATCAAGGGTGCGCAACATCTGCCGCACAGCCAAGATTTTCTTTTCCACGCCGTCCACCCCGATGAACCTTACACCTGGGAAGAGAATGGCCAGTGGAATCAAGGGCAGGCCACCCCCGGTGCCCCAGTCCACTACTGTAGAGCCCAAAGGGAAAGATCGCGTCCCCAAATACAGGCAGTGGGCTACGTGACGATCGAGTATAAATGGCTCTTCCTCACGAGAGACGAGGTTGATCCGTGTATTGTAGAACCGCAATAGATCTGCGTAAGCGCGCAACTTGTGCTCTTTCTCGTCCCCCGAGATTCCGAGCCCAGCTAGCACCCGCTCGAATGCACTCATCCCTGGCCCGATGTTTCATGTGAAACACTTTCTCGCCGCTGACCTCTCCGTACCAGCACGGATAGCGCAGCCACATCCGAAGGAGTCACACCACTGATGCGAGCCGCCTGCCCCAGAGACGGAGGCCGCACACGCGCGAGTTTCTCCCTGGCTTCGGCTGAAAGACTCGTCGCTCGGTCGAAATCAAAAGACGCGGGAATAGCAATGCGCTCCATGTTTCGCATCTGATCTACCGCCTCGCGCTCGCGGGTGATGTAGGGCGCGTACTTCATCTCGATCTCGGCTCGAACAATCGCCTCGGAGTTGAACGCGGTCCCCGGCAAGCAGGCGAGCAAAGGGGCCAACTGCACTTCCGGGCGTGCGACCAACCTCGCCAGTCGAGTGGGGGCACTAATGGGCTCCGTTCCAGCAGATACCAAGTAACCATTGACTTCTTCAGGAGCAAGATTTTGCTCGTTTGCGAAAGCGATCACCGCGTTCTTGGAGTCAACAGCATGTGTCAGCCGCTGCATGCGGGCTTGACAGACGAGACCTAACGAATCTGCAAGCCCCGTCAGGCGCTCATCTGCGTTGTCTTGCCGGAGAAGCATCCGGTATTCGGCGCGCGAGGTGAACATCCGGTAGGGTTCATCTGTCCCTTTCGAAACCAGGTCGTCAATCAAGACGCCGATGTACGCCTGGGCCCGGTCGAGCACGATGCCTTCATGGCCCTTCAACCGTTGCACCGCGTTGATGCCTGCCATCAACCCCTGTGCAGCGGCTTCCTCGTAGCCCGTCGTTCCGTTGATCTGCCCGGCGAAAAAGAGGCCCTCTACAAGTTTGGTCTCCAGCGTATACCGCAGTTGATGTGGTGGGAAGAAATCGTACTCGATGGCATACCCAGGGCGAAGAAAGTGGGCTTGCTCAAACCCGGCGACTTTACGCAGCGCTGCAAACTGAACCTCTTCGGGTAGACTAGTCGAGAACCCGTTTACGTAAACCTCGTGTGTATTCCAGCCTTCCGGCTCAACGAAGATCTGGTGGCGATCTCGGTCAGCGAAGCGCACCACTTTGTCCTCGACCGAGGGACAGTAGCGCGGCCCCTGCCCTTCGATGCGGCCAGCAAACATAGGGCTTCGGCTAAATCCCTTTTGCAGTTCCTCGTGCACAGAAGGGTTGGTATACGTAATCCAACAGGGAAGCTGCTCCCCCGACAGATCGTCCGTCAGAAAGGAGAAGGGGGCGGCTCGGGGATCGCCGGGCTGCTCCTCCATGCGCGTGTAGTCGAGGGAGCGTCCGTCAATGCGGGGCGGCGTGCCGGTCTTCAACCGTCCAGAGGAAAAGCCCAGCTTCTGTAAGGCCGCCGTCAGCCCTGTGCTTGCACCCTCTCCCATGCGCCCCCCTCCGAAGCTGCGCTCTCCTACGTGAATGAGGCCGTTCATGAACGTGCCGCTGGTAAGCACTACCGAAGGTGCGTAGAACACCTGACCCAACTGGGTGACTACTCCTTTGACCGCGCCGGCCTCCACGACGAGATCCAGCGCCGTATCGGCCCGCATGAAAAGACCCTTCGTGTCTTCCAGCATCTGCCGCACCACGAGCGCATACTGCGCCCGATCGCACTGCGCCCGCGGGCTCCAGACGGCGGGGCCTTTGCGCTGGTTGAGCATCCGGAACTGGAGTCCCGACTGATCGGCGGCCAGCCCCATCAGCCCGCCCATTGCATCCACCTCGCGCACGATCTGTCCCTTACCGATGCCACCGATGGCCGGGTTGCAGGACATCTGACCGATGCGGTCGAGGTTCATAGTGAGCAGAAGCGTACGGGCTCCCATACGCGCAGCAGCCGCAGCGGCCTCGGCCCCCGCGTGCCCTCCTCCGACTACGATAACGTCGTACGTGAAGTAGCTCATCATTGCATACCTGCTTGGTTATACCCCAAGGGCCTTTGCCCGCCCAAACCGCGCGCCGTGCTATTTACCGATACAGAAGCGCGAAAAAATTTGATCCAGCACCTGTTCGTTGGTGATGGCGCCTGTGATGCAGCCGAGTTCGTGAAGCGCCAGCTTGAGATCAGCTGCCAGCACCTCCCCCGACAGATTCGCCTCAAGTGCCTCGCGCGCCCGTTCCACGGCCTGGGCGGCGCGGCCCAGATGCGCACGGTGCCGGGCGTTGGTCACCACGGGCGAACCTTCGGGGTGCGCGCTCATCTCTGTAGCGCGCAGAAGGGCCGCAATCAGCGCGTCGAGTTCGTGTGGTTCTGGCCGCATGGCGACTACCTGAAGATGGTCGGACGCTACCGGCGGGTGCACCAAGTCACATTTGTTAGCTACGACTACGATGGGCACATCCGGTCTGCTGGCCCGAAGCATCTCGACGTACTGTGATTCTTCTGGCGTGAAGCCCACCCCGGCGTCATACACGTAGACCACCTGCTCGGCCTGGGAAAGCAGCACGTGCGCCCGGCTGACACCTTCGGCTTCCACAGCGTCGGCCGTCTCGCGCAATCCGGCCGTGTCGGTAAAGACGAAACGCAGTCCCCCGATTTCCGCCTCCGCCTCCACGTGGTCACGCGTGGTACCGGGCAGAGGGCTCACGATGGCCCGGTCGTAGCCGACGAGCCGGTTGAGCAGCGTGGATTTGCCGGCATTGGGCCGCCCGGCAATCACGACCCGCACGCCATCGCGGACGAGCCGACCGAACCTGTACGAAGCCTGAAGCTCGGCCAACACTGTACGGGCCTTTTCGAGCAGAGCCATCACCTCATCCCGTGCGGCAAATGCTACGTCCTCCTCGGAAAAGTCCAGCTCCAATTCGATGAGGGCCGTCACCGTGAGTAGCTCTTCCCGTAGCGCGGCAAGACGCTCCGAATACGCACCCCGCAGTTGGGAAACAGACACTTCGTGTGCCCGCGTGGACGAAGCATGGATGAGATCCGCGATGGCTTCGGCCTGCGCCAGGTCCATCTTGCCGTTGAGAAAGGCGCGCTGCGTGAACTCGCCGGGCTCGGCTGGCCGCGCGCCGGCAGCCACGAGCGCCTCCAGCACGAGGTGCGGCGCAAGGTCCCCCCCGTGGCACGTGAACTCTACCACGTCCTCCCCCGTGGAGGAGCGTGGGGCGCGAAAAACCGTCGCTACCACCTGATCGAGCGTCTGGCCCTCATGCACGACGTACCCCACATGAGCTGTATGCGAGGCCACCTGAGCCAGACCCGATCCTCTGAAGCAGCGCGCCGCCAAACTGCACGCCTGCGAGCCGGACACGCGCACGATGGCCAGCGCGGCCTGGCCCCGCGCCGTGGCAATCGCTGCTATCGTGTCGGTACCGGGCAGCATCAGGTGGTAGAGCTTAACAGAGGATGGCGGCGGAGCCATGTAGCAGCTGCTTCCCGTTCATGCCCCCGCTTCCGCCGAGGATGGAGTGCGGCTTCGCTCCAAGCCGACCCGGGAGGTCAGCGGCGGCGCGTGCGTCCGTTGGCCGCAATGGCCGGCTGCTTACGCGGCGTGCGCGGGTTGGCCGGCGGGGTCTTTGTTGCCTTTCCACCGAGGGCAGGCGCCGGTTCGTTCTCCATCTGCTTGTTGATCCACCACTGCTGTAGCGCCGACAGGACGTTGTAGCACAGGTAGTAGAGGCTCAGGCCCGCCGCCTGTTTGTTGAAAAACAGGAAGAGCATCACGGGCATCAGATACACGAACATCTGCATCTGCGGGTTCGCAGGCTGCGAGCGCATCTGAATGCGCATCTGCACAACAAGCGAAAGACCCATCAGAAGCGTGAAGCCAGCGACGAAATTGCCGTAGAGGGGAAGCGAGAAGGGCAGGTGCAGAATGGCGTCCGGAGCCGAAAGGTCGGCCGCCCACAGGAAAGGCTCCTGCCGAATCTCGATGGCCTGCGGCAGAAACATCCACAGCGCGATCAGGATGGGGTACTGAAGCAGCATGGGCAGGCATCCGCCCAGCGGGTTCACCTTCGCCTCGCGGTACAGGCTCATCACAGCCTGCTGCTGCTTCTGCGGATCGTCCTTGTGCTTCTCCTTGATCAACTCCATCTGCGGCTGGAGCTTGCGCATCCGCGCCATGCTGCGGAAAGACGCCCGCTGGAGCGGATGCGTGACCAGCTTGATCAGGAAAGCGAAAATGATGATGATGAGCCCGTAGTTCGAGATGAACGTGCTCAGAAGGGTGAAAACGGGGATGAAGACGAAACGGGCGATGGGCCGCGTGATGGACTCAAAGAAGTCCCATCCATAATCCACCATGTCGTACAAGCCCAGGTCGTAGCCCTTGATGCGGTCGTACTCCATGGGGCCCAGGTAGAGGCGGTAACGCTGCGCTGCGTCCGTCACCGGCATCTCCAATCGCACAGCGAAATCTTCGGTCACCTCCGGGTCGTCCACTTCTCCATCCCGCACGCCTTCGATGTGCGCCGCCGACGTTTCCCCGGACGGGATGATAACGGCAGCGAAATACTTGCTCCGCACCGCCACCCAGTCCACCAGCCCTGTAAGCGTCTGCGACTCGGCGGCATCCGAGACGAGCAGTACTTCCTCCACGTCGCCGCCGCTACGCCCGTACGCGCCTGAGCGCCGGATTTCCTCTTCCTTCGACTCCTCGGTAAACGGAATCGCCCCTTCCCACACCACGTCGTAACCATCCCGAGTCATGAACTGGGCGCTGTTCAGCTGCGCTACCTCCCAGCCCAGTTCGTACGAACCCGGCTTGAAGGTGTACGTCTGGCGCAACACCCCACCACTCAGCGAGGCCTCGAACGCCAGGCTTACCGAATCTCCTACCACACGCAGCGTGTCGCCGCTGAAAGAAGGTTCGAAAAAGAGACGCCGCGTATCGACGTTTCGGCTGCGCGGCGTGGTGAACTGGAGCGAGAGCGCACCTGCCTGAGCAGAATCCACGAGTTGGACGGGCGTCGCGCGGTCAGCCTTGAGGTAGTTCTTGAGCTGGAATGAGACGAGGGTACCGCCCTGTGTGGAGAACGTCGCCGTGTAGAGGTCACTATCCACCGTCACCAGACGTGCATCGCCCCGCGTGGCAGCACCGAGCGTGGTGTCGAGCGGGGCTTCAACGGTCGCGGCCAGCGCTTCAGGGGCCGGCTCTACCACCATCGAGTCCTCAATAGCCGCCTGGCTCGTGGGCGGCGGCGGGGGCGGCTGGAAAAAATAGAGCCACCCGAAGAGAATCAGGGTGATGAGAACGGTGGCAATTACAGCGTTCCGATCCACAGGCGAGGGGGAGATTGCGGGGCCTACACGGCCTCCGTATGTCCAAAAAAATCAGGCGCGCTACGCAGCACCCGTGGGCGTGTTGCGCGAATCTTCGGTGCGCAGCACGTGCGCGAGCTGGCCCAGCAGCGGAGGCAGGTCGCGGGCCACGCTAGCGTAGAGGTTTTGCTCGGTTCCGCGGTAGAGGATACCCAGCGTGAGCCCATCCGGCCGACGCGAAAAGAGGTCTACCAGATCCTGCTGATGCAGGCGGTAGACCTCTCGAAGCGTGCGGCGAATGCGGTTGCGGAGAACGGCCCCCTTTCTACGTCCAGGTAGCAAGGCAACCTGAACCCGCGCGCCTGCCGGCATCTCGGAAGTGGGCACGATGCGGTAGAGCAAACGCACTGTACCACGCGCCAACGTGTGGGAAGCAGTACGGCGGAAAAGCGGTGTGAGCAGCGCCCGCCGCTTGAGCCGGCTGAGGCGCGGAAAGCGGCCGCCCGCCCCAGTCACTTGCCGGGGCGCGTGTCGGTCACTGACAGGTTCTTGCGCCCCCGCGCGCGGCGGCGGTTGAGCACACGGCGACCATTTTTCGTCGCCATGCGCGAGCGGAAGCCGTGCGTGTTGGCACGCTTGCGGCGGCTGGGCTGGTAAGTCCGTTTCATGACGGGAAGGGTAACTGTAAGAGTTTCAGCACAAAGGGCCTCAAAGATACGGCCACTCTGCCCCGCCCCGCCCACCACCTTGACATTCACAGAAAACGGGCGTAGGTTTGCCGCCCGATCGCGGGAATAGCTCAGTTGGTAGAGCATCAGCTTCCCAAGCTGAGGGTCGCGGGT
>CBDUBO010000002.1:0-26364 GCA_965365405.1 uncultured Rhodothermales bacterium
TTTTCTGCGCGGACTGGCGCATTTTCTCAGCCACGACCCCGCCGCCCGCGCCCACGTCGAGGCGGTTTTCGCCGGGCGCGTGCCCGCCTACTTCGATACGCTGGTGGAGCAGCTCGGCTTGCAGGACACGGTGCGGTTCATGGGCTACCTGCCGCACCCGGAGTCCGTCGCCCTCCTCCGCTCCGCCGACGTGCTCTGGATGACGGTGGGGGAGGGGCCCGGCGCGGGTCAGATTTCGACGAGCAAACTTTTCGAGTACGTGGGCAGCAGGCGGCCCATCCTGGGGTTGGTCCCCGAAGGCGAGGCCGCGTACGCGCTGCGGCGCTACGGCTGCGGCACCGTGGTGCCGCCAGGCGATGAGGCGGCCATCAGTCAGGCACTTGCGGCGTACTGGGCGCAATGGCGTGCCCGCACCTTCTGCCAGCCCGACCGGGCGTACCTTCAACAGCATGACCGTATCCTTCTGGCCGGGCAGATGGCCGACCTTCTCCAAGCCGCAGCGCGGTAGATTCCAACGTCCCGGCCTGAAGGCCATATGGACGATGCTCCTCTTCCTGTGCGTTTGCTGTTATTGCAAATCAAGCCAGGCTCAAACCGGGTTGATCGTCAGGTTGCACGAAGGGGCCGAAGGGGCGCTGCGCGAGAGTGTGGCCGCAGGGAGCGCTAAAGTCGGCCAGTACGCCACGCTGATGGCGGCGGTGGAAGCCAGTACGCCGCTCGGGCTGGGAAACGGCGCGATGGCGTACGTGCTGACGGTTCGGGATACTTCTCAAATTGCCGCACTCGTGGCCCGGTGGCAGGCGACGCCCGGCGTGGCGTGGGTGCAGCCTAACCGTCTGCTGCGGCTCGACAGGGTTTTCGGGCCGCGGCCCTCGCCGGGAGTTTCTGGCACCCTGGACAGTCTTGCTCACCTCGTCGCTATCGGCGCCCCGGAAGCGTGGCAGCGGACAGAAGGGGTGGCGTCGGTGCGGGTGGGTGTCGTGGACACCGGCCTGTGGCTCGAACACCCGGCCTTTGAGGGCCAGGTGGCTGTGAACGCCGCCGAAGACCTCAACGGCAACGGAAGGCTCGATGCCTCCGACCTCAACGGCGTGGACGACGACGGCAACGGCTACGTGGACGACGTTGTGGGCTACGATTTCGTGGACAGGGGACTCGTCCTCCTGCCTGGTGATTACCGCGAACGAGACGGCGATCCGGGCGAGGACGCAGGTGCGGGGCCGGGCCGGGGGCATGGCACCGCCGTTGCCGGGGCCATCGCGGCGCGGCAGGTCGGGAACGAGGGTGTGCGCGGCGTTGCGCCGGGCGCGCGCCTGGTGGTACTGCGAGCCTTCGGCGCGGACGGGCTGGGCGAGGACGACGACGTGGCCGCGGCCATCGTCTATGCCGCGAATGCCGAACTGGACGTGCTCAACCTGTCGTTCGGGGACGTGTACGAGTCGCCCGTCATGCAGGACG
Organism: uncultured Rhodothermales bacterium; assembly: GCA_965365405.1. GTDB lineage: Bacteria > Bacteroidota > Rhodothermia > Rhodothermales > BA12 > CBDUCD01. The sequence continues at coordinate 1,459 of CBDUBO010000002.1, forward strand.
CTATCGCTTATGCCGCCTCGCGGGGCGTCACCGTCGTCACGTCAGGCGGCAACGACGGCATGGTGGCGCCGCACTACCCATCCGATTATGCTGAAGTGATTTCGGTGGCCTGGCTCACGCAGGACGGTTTGCAGTGGAGTGGGCGCGGATCCCGTAGTCCGGGCATCGACCTGGGTGCACCAGGCTCACGCATCTACACCACGCTTTTCAGACCTGTGGCAGCGGGCAAGTCGGGTGCCCTTTACGGACGCGAAAGCGGCTCTTCGATGTCGGCCCCGCTCGTGTCGGGCGCTGCTGCGCTGCTGCGCTCGCTAGACCCCACGCTCAGCCCCGCCGCCATCCGCTCCATCCTCACTGCCTCCGCCCGCGACATCGAAGCGCCGGGCTGGGACGAGCAGACTGGGGCGGGGCTCGTCCGCGTGGATCGCGCGCTCGCGCAGGCGCTGCCGGCAAAGCTGGCGCTCCTGTCGCCGCTGATGGATGGTGGCTCGGCACAGACGCGCATCCCCATCGTCGCCACTGCGCTCGACCCGGCGTTTGCGCGCCTGCACGTCGAATACGCGCCGGGGGCGGAGGAGCCGTTTGCGTGGGTGCCCCTCATCGCGCCGCGCACCACGCCCGCGCTCGCGGACACCGTGGCCTTCTGGAACGTCGAAGCACTGGCCGAGGGCCTCTACACGCTGAAGCTGCGCATCGAACGGCGCGACGGCACCTCGGTCGAGGAGCGCGCACGCGTGCAGATAGACCGAAGCGCGCCCGCGTTCGTGCTCGCGCGCGTGACGGCAGGGCTCGGCGGGGGGCGCTACGGCGTCGTGGCAGACGTGGAGACGGACGACCGCACGGACGTGTACGTGCGCGTGGGAGCAGACGTGGTGCGCTCCGACCGGGTGGCGCGTCGGCACGGGCTTTTCTGGTCGGACGCCTCCGGGGGCGGTAAGTCGGTGGCAGTCGAAGTGGTCGCCACCAACGGTTCCGGGCTTTCCACGACGTACCGCACTACGGTCGCGCTGCCCGCCGTCACGCCGGACGCGGGCGCGTTCGCGCTCGAAAAGACGACTATCCCGGCGGGCTTTCTCCTTCCCGAGGCCACCGACTTCGACGGCGACGGCTGGCCCGAGGTCGTGCTCAACCAGGCCCCGGACGGCGCACTCGGGGATACGCTCGCGTACTGGGAAAGCACGCCTGCGGGCTTCGTGCGCCGCGCCGCCCTTATTGCCACCGTCATCCCGCGCAGCAGTGGCGACACCGACGGCGACGGGCGGGGCGAGGTGCTGGGGCAGATCCAGGCCGCGTCGCTCCTACTCGAAGCCCGCCAGCCGGGCGGCTTTCCCGACGCGCTCGCCTTCGTGGACACGACGGGGTTGCGCAATACGTCAAGCCCAAACGCGCTCTACGGGGCCCTTCTGGCCGATCTCGACGGCGACGGGCGGGGTGAAATCATCGGTCACAACACGCAGCAGGTGCGCATATTGGAGCGGCGCGGTGACGGCTTTGCCGAGGTGGCCCGGCTGAACGTGCCGGGCGGGGGCGAGGCGCGCTTTTCCGAACCCGACTTCCGTGTGGCGGATTTCGACGGGAACGGGCGGCCCGAACTGGCCGCGCCCACCGCGGACGGGCGCGTGCTGGCGTGGGAAAGCACCGGCGACGACACATACGCGCTGCGCTGGACGATTGAGACGGGGCAGGAGAGCCTGCGCAGCACGCTTGCCACGGGCGACGTGGATGGCGACGGGCGGCCCGAACTGCTCACGTTCTCCCAGAACCAGACCACGCGCCGCAGCGACCGCGAGCAGGAGCCCGCCGTCGGCACGTTCCGGCTGTGGCATTTCCCCACCGGAATGCCTGACTCGCTCACGTCGCTCACGTTTTTCGGGGCGGGCTACCCGTTTGCAGGAGCAGCCTTCAGCGACCTCGACGGCGACGGGCGCGACGAGTTGACGCTCGGCTATCCGCCCGACCTCTACGTGTTCAGCTTCCACGCGGGCGGTTTCGCGCTGCGATTCCACGCAGGGGATACGGGCGCGGCCACGCCCACTGTGGTGCGCTCGCCAAGCATCACCACCGGGGATTTCGACCGCGACGGACGAGGCGAGATGGTGGCCGCATTCACGGACGGGTGGAGCTACCGGCTGGCGCACCGCGACGCGGCGCAGCCCGGGGCTCCCCGCTGGCTGGCCGCTTTCGCCCGTAATGACTCAACCGTCGTGCTGCATTGGGAGGCGGTTGCAGACTCGGTAGCGGTGTTCGCCGGCGCATCGGAAGACCTGCTCGCGCCACTTGCGACCGTGCAGGCGGACAGTCTGGTGTTGCCCCGGCGGCAACCCGGCGAGTTCGCGCTCAGGGCGTGGCGCGGTGGCGCCACCTCGGCTTTCTCGGCTGTGCGGCGCGTCGTGCCCCACGCGGCAGGCCGCGTCGTAGCCGTCCGCCGGGCCGCCGCGCACGTGATCGAGGTCGAAGCGGACGTGTGGCTGGCCGAGCCCGACGTTGCCGCTGCGCGCGTGGACAGCTTGGTGCCCCTCTCAGCCCTGTTGATCGGCCCGAAAACGGTGCGCTTCGCCTTCGGGGAGGTACTCCCTGCGGGTGGAACAGTCGCCGTAACCGCCCTTCGGGATACCTCCGGCACGCCTGTGGCGCCCACCGTATGGCCGCTGCCGGTGCTGCTGCCGGGCCTGTCCGGCTTCTACATCGTCACGGCCGAGCGGGTAGGGCCGTCGCAGGTGCGACTGCAATTCTCTGCCCCCCTCGACCTCGCGACGGTTCTGCCCGGCGCGTTCGAGATCACGCCAGCGGGCACGGTTACCGAAGTCGTGGCCGAGTCGGCGGAGACGCTGCTGCTTGCCATCGCGGGCATCAGCCTGCGCCCCACCGGCCTCGATTTGACGATTCGTGCGGACGGACTCAGGAGCGCCGACGGCCGCACACCCGTCGCCGAGGGGGCAGCCGTCCTGCTCAACGAACCGGCAATAGGGTTGGCAGAGGCGTTCGTTTTCCCCAACCCCGTGCGCGCCGGTCACGACCACCTCACGCTCGGCGGCGTTCCTGCTGCCGTCGAGGCGGTCGTGCTGGCTGCGGACGGCACCCTCGTGCGCCGCCTCGAAACGGATGCTTCGCGGGGCGGACTGCGGTGGGATTTGCGCGACGAGGCCGGTGCGGCGGTACCTTCCGGTGTGTACCTCATCCGACTCACGGCTCCAGGAAGTGCCGCCGTGCTTCTCAAAGCTGCCCTTATCCGCTGACCGCATGGCTGCCCTGTTCGAGCGTACGATGCCTTCCGACTACAGCCGCCTCAGCCCGCTTGCCGATGAGGTAGGTGCCTTTCTCGATACGCACGTGGGCGACGAGGACGTGGCCTACCGCGCCCTTCTGCTCACCACCGAGGCCGTCACGAACGCGATGGAGCACGGCAACGGCCTCGACGAAGCCAAGAGCGTCTTTCTGCGAGTCGCCGCCGAGTCGCAGCGGGTCGAAATCAGCGTCGAGGACGAGGGGCCGGGCTTCGATCCAGATGCGGCGCCCGATGCTGTCGTAGAGAACGATCCGCTGGCAGAAGGTGGGCGCGGGCTCTTTCTCATGCGCGCCTATGCGCAGTCGCTCCGCTTCGAAAACAGCGGCCGCCGCGTCGTGCTCGTCGTTGAGCCCGCCTGAAAAGCGTGCGGTCGGGCCGCCGGGGCGTGCGGACGGCCTTCTGGTGGCATGCTATACCGCTGCCACCGCGCTCACCTCCGCTGCCGGGGCCGACCGCCTCCACCTCGGCTTGTTCTTCGCTGGTGCCATCGGGATGGCGTTCTCGGCGCTGCTGCTCTACCGCCGCGACAGGCTTTCCCTCGGGCTGGTGCTGGCCCTTGGCATCGGGGCACGGCTGGCAGTACTCTGGTTGCCTCCCGGCCTCTCGGACGACGGTTTCCGTTACCTGTGGGACGGCTTCGTGCAGCACCAGGGCCTCAACCCGTACAGCGCCACGCCCGCTGCGCTGACGCCGTTCCACGACACAGAACTCTACGGGCTACTCAACTCCAGAACGTTCTACACCGTCTACCCACCTCTCAGCCAGATGCTGTTCTGGCTGAGTACGGTGGGGATGGGCGAGAACTGGCAGAGCGGCTGGTACGTCTGGAAAACGCTGTGCCTGGGGGCCGAGGTGGGGACGCTCTTCGTGCTGCGCGGACTGGGGGCGCGCAGCCTGCTGCTCTACGCGCTGCACCCGTTGCCCATTATCGAGATGGTGGGCCAGGCGCACACCGAGGCATTCATGGTGTTGGGGCTGGCCGTGGCCTGCCGTGCCGCGGCGCGTGGCGCCGTGGGGGGGGCGGGTGGAGGACTGGCCGTGGCCGCGCTCACCAAGCTTTATCCCTTCCTGCTCGCTCCGTTTCTGGTGCGTTCGTGGCGGAGCGTCCGTGCGCTGCTGCCTGCGGCGGGGCTCACGCTCCTCGTCAGCGCCTGCTACCTCAGTCCCGCGCGCCTCTCCAACGTCGCCACCTCGCTGCGGCTCTACACGCAGTATTTCGAATTCAATGCAGGATTGTATTACGCCCTCAAGGAAACGCTGCGGTTCCTCTCGGGCGGCGGAGATTATTCCAAGCAACTCGGGCCGGTTCTCGCGCTCGTGTTTGCGGGCGTCGTGGTGTTTCGCGCTGTGCGGCACGCGCAGGGCAAAGGCACGTTCGCGCGCCACGCCTGCTGGATACTGGGCGCGTACCTCGTGTGCGCTACGACGGTGCACCCCTGGTACCTGGCCGGCGTGCTCGTCGTGCTGCCGTTCGTGCCTGCCCGTGGCTGGGCGTGGCAGGTCCTCGCGCTTGTTTCCCTGGCCACATACGTGAAGTACACGGGCGGCCCCTACACGCTCGTGGTGGCGGTGGGCTGGCTGCTGTGGCTTTTGCTCCTGCTCCTTCCCCGATGGCAACCCCGAACATTCTCCAGGCCCTGATGCGGCGACGGGCACAGCAGAAAGCGCTGCGCCTGCTGCCACACGTGCCCGCCGGCACCCGAACAATTCTCGACCTCGGTGCTGCGGAAGGGTACGTGGGCGAAGCGCTGGAGCGGCGCACCGGGGCCTCGGTGACACTGGCCGACGTGGTACCCCTCAACCGGACAGCGCTTCCGTTCGTGACGGTCGGGGAGGGGCCGCTGCCGTTTCGGGACCGTGCGTTCGACGTGACGGTGCTGGCTTACGTACTGCACCACGCCCGCGACGCAGAGGGGGTGATGGGAGAGGCGAGGCGCGTCACACGTGGACGGATCCTCGTGCTCGAATCCGTCGTGGAGACGGCAGGGGACCGCTGGATATTCGAGAAGCTCGACCGGTTCGCAAATGGCCTGCGCAGCGGCGGCGTGATGGATCGGTTTCTCGACCCCCGCTCGCTGGAAGATTGGATAGCCGTTTTTGCAACACAAAACAACATCACAATAGCTGAAAGATTCGGTCAATGGCCGCACTGTCAGGCGATGTTTGTGCTGGATCCAGCCGAAGGGCGTCGCTGAAGTATTTGTTGAAGTAAGTGAGCTGGCGTTTGGCGTACTGGCGCGTGTGCGTCTGAATGTCCGCGACGGCCTGCGGCAGCGTGGTCTGTCCGTGCAGAAACGCGATGGTTTCCGCATAGCCGATGCTTTGCAGCGCAGGCAGGGTGGGCGAGAACCCCATTCCCAGCACCTGCTGCGTTTCCTCGACCAACCCCTGCGCCATCATCGCATCGACGCGTGATTCGATGCGCTTGTAGAGCACCTCGCGAGGCCAGTTCAACAGGAGGATCTGGTAGCGGAATCGGGGCATCCGGCGCGGCTTTGTCAGAAACGCTGAAAGGGGCGTTCCGGTATGGCGGTACACTTCGAGCGCACGGAGCACGCGCCGCGGGTTGTGCAGGTCGGTACGCGCCGCAAGGTCTGGGTCGGCACCGAGCAGTTCGTCCGCGAGGGCTGGCAGGCCGCGCTGTTCCAGCTCTGCGGAGAGCCTTTCGCGGACTATGGCAGGGACTTCAGGCACGTCCGCGAGGCCGGCGTGAAGGGCGTGAAGGTATAGCGTCGAGCCGCCGGCCACGACGACGGGTGTGCCCTTGGCAGAGAGAGATTCTATGCGCGCCTCCGCTTCGGCTGCAAACTCAGCGGCCGTGAGTGGTCTGTCCGGTTCACGCTCGTCCACGAAATGGTGCCGCACGCGCCGCCGTTCTTCGGGCTTCGGCTTGGCCGTGCCAATGTCGAGGTGGCGAAACACCTGCCGGCTGTCGGCGGAGATGATCTCGGCTCCGTGGCGCTCGGCCCAGCCCAGCGCGAGGGCGGACTTGCCGGAGGCCGTAGGGCCGATAATCATGGGGATGAGGGGCCGCTCGGTCACGCTGCGTGGGGGATGGGGTACCGTATTATGCCGCGTCCGAGCCCTTCTCTGCCTATGCCCCGCTCCCGGCTGCTGCTGGTGCGCCTGCTCGCGCTCCTGGCGTATCTGGTGCTGTTCGTCGTCTCCATCGAGCTTATCTGCGCCTCTTTTGCGCTTGTGGGCAACGACCTGGCCAGGGGTCTCATCGCCTCCACCACCAACCCGTTCGTGGGGCTGTTCATTGGCATTCTGGCGACTTCATTGCTGCAAAGTTCGTCCATTACCACCAGCATCGCGGTGAGCCTGGTGGCGGTGGGGGGGCTGACCCTCGAAGGCGCGCTTCCCATCGTGCTGGGGGCGAATGTGGGCACGAGCGTTACCAACACCATCGTGGCGCTGGGTTCTATTACGCGCCCCCACGAGTTCCGGCGCGCCGTCGAAGCGGCTACCGTCCACGATTTCTTTAACATCCTCTCCGTTCTCATCCTCTTTCCGCTTGAACGACTCTTCGGGGTGATTTCCGTGCCGGCCGCGGCCATCACCGATCGGGCATTCAGCGCGGGGGCGGACTCGTGGCTCGGGGCGCTCAGCGCGTTTTCTGGCCCCGTGCTCGAATCGGTGGTCAGCTTCACGGGGCGGCACGGGCTGCTGTTGCTGGGGTTCGGGTTGCTCATGCTCATCGTCTCTATGCGTGCGCTCGTGCAGTTGCTGCGTGGCCTGGTGATGGCGCGCTTCGAGGCGCTTCTGAACCGGTACGTGTTCCAGTCCGCGCCACTGGCGCTGGGGTGGGGCGTACTGCTCACATTTCTCGTGCAGTCTTCGTCCGTTACCACGTCGCTCACCGTTCCCCTCGTGGCCGCCGGCCTGCTCACGGCCCGGCAGACGTATCCGTACGTGGTGGGGGCAAACGTGGGGACGACGTTTACCGCCATCATCGCCGCGTTCGTGGCCGTTTCCATCCAGGGTGGGGAGGGGTATGGCGAGGCGGCGCTCAACCTGGCGTTCGCGCATCTCGTGTTCAACGTGCTGGGTATGCTGCTGCTGCTGCCGGTGAAGCCACTGCGCGAGATCCCGATTCGGATGGCGGAGGCGCTGGGCCGGGCCGCCGAGCGCCGCCGGTGGGTCGCCATCGCGTACGTAGTACTGATATTCCTTTTGATACCCGTTATCGCAATCACCGTTTCCACTTGAACCTGTCCGCCAACCACGAAGGCGGCTGGATGTAGGATCCGTGCAAGAAGAGCACGACGCCGGCCACGCAGAGCACGTTGGTGAGCAGAAAGAACAGGGCTTCCTCGACGGGCAGGCCAAACGGGTCGAAAGCGAGCGAATAGGCATCGGCAATGTCCCAGATGCCCGCCTGTATGGCGAAACGGTCGGCTGCCCAGAGGTAAAGCGTGGGTAGCCAGATGGCGAGGTGAACCGTCTTTCCGAGTGTGGCGAGGTGCGCACCGCCATACCACCAAAGGGCGGCAAGTACCGGGCCAGCCCATGCCAGGATGAGCCCGGCGTACAGGCCATGGTTCCAGCCGCTCAACAGTAGAGCTCCACCAGTGAGCGCAAGCGAGGCGAAGAGCCACCACGTGCGATTCGAGCGCCACGGCGTTGGTCGGGGTGCGGGGGCACGCGCCAGCAGGTTGTAGAGCAGCAGCCCCGTCATGAGCGGTTGCAGCAGGAAGAACAGGTATTCTTCGATGGGTACGTAGCCCACCGTGCCCACGACGCGGTCGGGGCCGTACGTCCACACGCCCCGGTACACCAGGTAATTGTCCCACGGCGTCGTGTAGAGAAACGCGATGAGCATGGTGAGCGGTAGGGCCAGCCAAGCCCGCGCGCGGCTTACGCCCGCCGGAGGCCGGCGCAGGGCGAGTGCCAGCACGAGTGTAGGCGGCACCACGAAGACGAGCAAAAAAACGGCGTAGCTCACAGGCGGCGGCGGTCGAGGTCGCGCAGCACGACGCGCGCGGCGTTGCGTCCCGAAGCACCCATGATGCCGCCGCCCGGGTGAGTACTCGCGCCCGTCAGGTACAGTCCTTTCAGGTGTGTCCGGTAGTTCGCCATGCCCAGCATGGGGCGCATCATAAACATCTGGTCAATGCTCATCTCCAGGTGCATCACATTGCCGCGGAAAAGGCCCATGTGGCGCTCCAACCACAACGGGTGCTGAAAAAGTTGCCCCACGATGCTGCTGCGCGTGCCGGGCGCGTACGTCTCGAAGCGCGTCAGTATTTCGTCGGCCACACGCGGGGCGATCTCATCCCACACTTTGCCCTCCGCGAGCTCATACGGGAAGTACTGGCCCCAGAGCCACAGCACCTCACCGCCAGACGGCGCGAGCGAAGGATCTACCGCGCTGAAGCTCATCGCCACGATGGGCGGCGACGTGGCTGGTTTGCCCGCCAGATATTCGCCATACGCCCGGTTGATGTGACCGGTAGACTCACAGAGCAAGCCGAGGCCGGTGCGCGCTTCGTCCCCTGGATCGGCCGCGTAACGGACGGGCCGGTCGAGCGCGAGGCGGAGGATTGCCCCGAACCCGTTGCCCACGCGCAGCCGCTCGTGGCCAGAAGGGCGAACTTCCGGTGGCAACAACCGCGAAAACGTCTCGACAGCGTGCGTGCCCGCCACGACGGCGCGGCCACTGAACTCAGTGCCCATCGCCCGTACGCCGACTGCGCGGCCATCACGGCAGATGATCTCCTCGACGGGCGTGCCCGCATGCACCACGCCGCCGTGCGCCTCGATGTGACGGCAGAGGGCCTGCGTGAGTGCGCCCGAACCACCCGCCGGCCGTGCAACGCCGCCCACGTGGTAGAGCGGGTGCCAGAGCGCAAACGGCCCGCTCAGCGGCTCAGTGGGCGGCGGGCCGGACTGCGCCGCCATCCACGTGACCAGCGCCTGCACGCGGCGATCTGAAAAATACTCGGCCACGACCTCGCCGTAGGGGCGCAGAATCGAGCCCAGCGCCTTTTTCCAGTTGAGCCTAGTTGAGCGCCCGAAAACTATCCGGCGGCCCAGACTGAGCGGGCTCGGCGTGGCCGTGAACACGTCGCGGATGGTTTCTGCAAAGGGCCGCCAGTCGTCACAAAAACGGCGATACGCCTCACCCTGACCCGGCGAGAACGCTTCGAGCGCAGCGACCGTCTTTTCGAGATCGCGGTAGATTTTTACAGAGGTGCCATCCTCGAAGGGGGCGAAAAAGAGCGGATCTACGTCGATGTAGTCCAGCCCGTAGGATTCGAGTCCCAGTTCCTCCACAACGGGCGTGAGCCGGATGAGGATGTGCGCGCTACCGCCGAGGTCGAACTGGTAACCCGGCACCAGTTCGGCTGTGGACACCGCGCCGCCCAAGATGGGTCGCCGCTCGAATACGCGCACGCGATAGCCGGCCTGCGCGGCGTACGCTGCCGTAACGAGGGCATTGTGGCCCGCACCGACAATCAGAACGTCATCCATCGTAGAGGCACCGAGTAAGGGCGGGAGGATGATACGGTAGCGGATCAGGCCCCGGGCCGAATCAGGCAGGGATTGCGCGGCGTCATTACTATCGATAATTTATCGTTATCACTACAAAAGCGCCCAGTGCATGAATAAGCTGATCCGGCAGGCACCGCAGCCATCACTCGAACCGGCCTCTGTCGCCCGCGCCCGTAAGCGCGCGTCGCACCTCATGTCCCGCTCCAAAGCCGCCAATACCGTCCGGGCCTACCAGTCGGACTGGCGTGATTTCACCGATTGGTGCCGGCACGCGGGCAAGCAGGCTCTTCCAGCTACGCCCGACACCGTCGCCCTGTACGTCGCCACGCTGGCTGAAGGACTCAAAGTTTCCACCATCCGCCGTCGCCTTGCAGCCATTTCTAAAGCCCATCAGTACGACGGACACCCATCGCCCACGACGCACGGAATCGTGGCTGATGTAATGGATGGAATTAAGCGCGAAATCGGCTACCTGCAAAAAGGCAAAGCTCCTCTGCTTACGGACGATGTGAAAGCCATGCTGGACGCACAATCGGATACCATATCCGGCCTGAGAAATCGTGCGCTATTGTTGATCGGATTTGCGGGCTGTTTGCGCCGCAGCGAGATCGTCGGCCTGGACGTGGAAGATTGCGTCTTCGTCAAGGAAGGCGTCCTGCTGATGCTGCGCCGTTCCAAGACGGATCAGTATGGCGAGGGTATCCAGAAGGCCATCCCGTACGCCGCTTCGCCGTTCTATTGCCCGGCCAGGACGCTCCGGGCGTGGCTGGACGCGCTGGGCGACAGCACCGGCCCCGTGTTCAGGCGCATCTCGAAAGCGCAGCGAATCTTGGAAACGCGCCTCACACCCCAGACGGTGGCTTTACTCGTCAAGCAGGCAGCCCTGGCATCCGGCCTCGACCCTAAACGATACAGTGGCCACAGCTTGCGAGCGGGTTTTGCTACGCAAGCTGCCATTCGGGGAGCAGATGAACGTGCAATAATGGAACAAGGAGGCTGGAAATCCGCCCTCATGGCCCGGCGCTACATCCGCGACGCCAACCAGTTTCGCAACAACGCTGCGGGCAAACTGGGCCTTTGACTCAAGGCCACGACTGGTTCATTGAGGGACGCATTACGCGGCCAAGGGCGTAGAATGCACCCGCAAGGACGCTTCTGTTTCTGCATCGAAATAGTGCAATGATTTCTGATCCAGATAGAGCGTGATCTGCTGGCCCGCCTGGGGCGTGTAACCCGGGTCCACCCGCGCCACGATGATCTGATCACCCGCACGTCCATAGAGGAAAATTTCGTTGCCCATTGGCTCCACGACTTCGAGCATAACCTGTACAGGTGCCATCCCCTCCCCCGGCTTCATCTCGATGTTCTCAGGACGAATACCGAGCGTCGTTTTGCGGCCTGCCTGAGCGGAGAGCAGGGCGGTGTCAGCGGCGGCAGGCTGCACTTCGAGCGCGCCAGTATCGGAAATGAATCTCAACCCCTCTCCCTGCCGCTCCACCCGTCCGTCGATGAAGTTCATCGAGGGGCTGCCGATGAAGCCAGCCACGAAACGGTTGACGGGGTGGTTGTACAGGTTGAGCGGCGAGTCAATCTGCTGGATGTAGCCATCTTTCATCACCACGATGCGGTCGCCCATCGTCATGGCCTCTACCTGGTCGTGCGTGACGTAGATCATCGTGGCGCCGAGCTGGTGGTGCAGTTTCGAAATTTCGGTGCGCATCTGGACGCGCAGCTTGGCGTCGAGGTTGGAGAGCGGCTCGTCGAAGAGGAACACCTGTGGCTGCCGAACGATGGCACGGCCTACAGCCACGCGCTGGCGCTGCCCGCCCGAAAGCTGCTTCGGCTTACGGTCGAGGATGGGATCGATGCCCAGAATCTGACTGGCCTGCCGCACGCGCGTGTCGATCTCCTGCTTGCTGAACTTGCGCAGCTTGAGGCCGAACGCCATGTTCTCGTACACCGTCATGTGCGGGTAGAGCGCGTAGTTCTGAAACACCATCGCGATGTCCCGATCCTTGGGCTCGACGCTGTTCACGCGCCGGTCGCCTATATAGAGGTCACCGTCCGAGATCGTCTCCAGGCCGGCGATCATGCGCAGCGTGGTGCTTTTGCCGCACCCGGACGGCCCCACCAGCACCACGAATTCTCCATCTGCCACGGTGAACGAGGAGGCATGCACGGCCGTGAAACCGTTGTCGTAAACTTTCTGAATCCCTTCGAGCCGGACCGTTGCCATGTCTGTGATGGTAGAGGTTGGTAGTGGCTCGAAAATAGGGTGAAGTTGCCCTCATTACCCCCCTTCCGTGCCAGAACGTCTATTCAAACCGCTTGCCGTGGGCGCACTCTACCCGGCCATCGAACGCGGCCTGAGCGCTGATTTACACGTTGCGCTCGCCCTCGGCGGGCGGGCCCTGCCCGTCTGCACCTCTCACATCGTCGCGGGGCACGGGCACGTGGCGGATGTGCTCGAAGTGCCGTCCGACACCGTGGCGGCTCAGCTTGAACACGTTTTCAGCGTAGAACAGCCTACAGGCGCAAAGGTGGGCATCGTGGGCAGCGCCGCTTCGGCAGAGGCCGCTTTCCGGCTGCTCGGGCAGCACCTGTCCGGCCCCCTCGTGCTCGACCTTACGCTGAGCGGACCCAGCGGTGAAGACCTGGCCGACGGACGGGTGCGGCAGGTGTTCGAAAAAGTGCTGCCCCTGCCCGACCTAGTGATGCTGCGGCGCGTGGATGCCGAACTCCTCGTCGGCATGGAGATCGCCACGCTCGACGACGCGCAGGTGGCCGTGCAGCGCGTCCAGCGGCTGGGTGCGCGCCACGTGCTGCTCCGCACCGGGGCGCTGCCCACCTCCAGCTTCGGCGCGCAGGAGGGCGAAGCCTACCATGCCGATCTCCTCTACGACGGCTCGGACTTCGCGCTCTTCGAGGCCCCCGTGCTCGACCTGCCAGCAGGCGTGCATGGGGCTTCAAGCGCGCTCAGCATCGCCATTTTGCACGCGCTCTGGCGGGGTCTCCCGCTTCAGGAAGCCGTGCAGCAGGGCAAGCGCTTCGTTACCGATGCGCTAAGGCTGCGGGCGTTGTCTGCCATCCCCGACGCGCCGACGTATTTTTCCGCCGTGCTGCCTACGGGCACCGTTTCTTAGGATCCACGCTTCTCTCTCACCTCACCACGCGCATGGCCCATCGCAGAACCAAGGCAACGATCTACGACGTGGCGGCGCGGGCCGGGGTCGCCATCTCGACCGTCTCGCGCGTGCTCAACAACTCCTCCGACGTGTCGGAGCCCACGCGCGCGCGCGTCTCGCGGGCCATCGAGGAGTTGCAGTTCCGCCCCGACCGTACGGCCAAGACGCTTGCGCAGAAACAGACCAAGTCCATCTGCGTGGCGCTGCCCAGCTTCACGACCCCGTTCCACAACGAGTTGCTCAAGGGCGTGCGCAGCGCGCTCAAGGACAGTGACCTCGACCTGCTTCTGTGCGACCTCGGCTCCACGTCGCCCCGAAAAACGCTGCTCGACTTTCTCAAGCGGGGCACCGTAGACGGACTTGTCCTGGCGGGAATGCCGGTCAATGAAAGCATGGCCGACGAACTCGAAGCCCTGCACGCGCCCGTCATCCTCATCGGGCACACCTGGCCTACGTTCGATTCGTTCCAGTGGGACGACCGGGCAGGCGCGCGCATGGCCGTCGAGCATCTCATCGGGCACGGACATCAGCGCATCGCCTTTATCACGACATCTGCCGTCAGCCCGCTCCAGCACGACCGCGAGAAGGGATACCGCGAAGCGCTCGACGCCGCCGGTATCGCGTTCGACCCGGCGCTGATGCGCAGCGGCAGCACCGAAAAGCACTCGGGCTTCAGCGAGGAAGCGGGATACGAAGCCATGCGCGGCCTGCTCGACGACGGGGTGCCTTTTACCGCCGTCTTTGCCGCCTCCGACGTGCAGGCCATCGGCGCGTACATGGCCCTGCGCGAAGACGCGCGGCGCGTGCCCCGCGACGTGTCCCTCTGCGGCTACGACGACGTGAAGATGTCGCGTTTCATCGGGCTGACGAGCATTTCGCAGCACATCCACGACGTGGGCCAGCAGGCCACCGCCCTGCTACTCAGCCGCATTGAAGGGCCGCGCACGCCGCTCGTGCACGAGATCGTCGCACCCGAAATCCGCATTCGCCAGACGACCGGTCCCGCCCTGCGCCCATGACCGAAAGCCAGCTTCGCTGGGGCTTCCAGCACACCCTCCGCGAAACGCACCTCGAAGGGCTCGGCACGCGCTACCGGGGCAAGGTGCGCGACACGTACGCCCAAGAGGGCCGGCTCGTGCTCGTCACGACAGATCGCATCTCGGCCTTCGACCACGTGCTGCGCCAGACGATTCCTTACAAGGGCCAGGTGCTCAATTTGCTGGCCGCGCACTTTTTCAGCAGCACCGCCGACATCGTGCCCAACCACGTGCTCAGCGTGCCGCACGGAAACGTCACCCTTGCCCGTAGGCTCGCCCCCATCCCCGTCGAGTTTGTCGTGCGCGGCTACCTCGCCGGGCACGCCTGGCGCGTGTACCAGGCCGGTGGGCGCGAACTCTGCGGCACGCGCCTGCCCGAAGGCCTGCGCCAGAACAGCCGCCTCCCAGACCCCATCCTGACGCCCGCCACCAAAGCCGACGAGGGCCACGACGAGGACATTGCGCCCGCCGACATTGTGGCGCGGGGTATTCTGGACGGTGATACGCTTGAACAGGCGACGCACTACGCCTTTGCCCTTTTCGGGCGTGGCACCGAGATGGCCGCTGCTCGTGGACTGCTGCTCGTGGACACCAAGTACGAGTTCGGCGTGGACCGCGACGGCACGCTGCGCGTGATGGACGAAATCCACACGCCCGACTCCTCGCGCTATTTCTACGCCGACGGCTACGAAGCCCGCTTGGCCGCCGACGCGCCGCAGCGCCAGCTCTCCAAGGAATTCGTGCGCGAGTGGCTGATGAGCAAAGGCTTCCAGGGCCTCGAAGGGCAGGCCCTTCCCGACCTCGACGATGCTTTCCGCGCCGAGGTCACCCACCGCTACGTCGAACTCTACGAGCACCTCACCGGCACCCCTTTCGAGCCCGACCAGCGCCCGCTCCCGTTCTGACGCCTACCGGAAGCGCAGTACCCGCACCACTTCCATGCGCGCCGCGTAACGCGCCGGCAGGTACGCCGCCCCGATGCACAGCAGCGTCGAGATGCTGCACACGAGGGCGAAATCTGAGAGCCGCATGGCGATGGGCGCGCGGTCTATGTAATACGCCTCTGCGGGCAGCGGAATAAAGCCGTAGCGCAGTTGCAGCCCCGCCACCACGAGCGCAAACGCCGCTCCGATGCACGAACCCGCCACCCCGATGGCGAGTCCGACGAACAGGTAGAGCCGTTTGACGCGCCGCTCCGACGCGCCCATGCTCACCAGAATCCCGATCTCCCGCGCCTTTTCGAGCACGAGCATGAACAGGATGCCGATGATCGAAAACGCCGCCACGAGCACGAGCACGCTCAGCACGAGCGGCACGATGTTCTGCTGGAGGGCGACCCACGAAAACAGGCTGCGGAAAATGGTAAACACCGACCGCGCGAGAACGGGAAAGCCGAACGCCTCCTCGATTTGTAAGGCCATGGCATCCGCTTCGGCAGGCGCGTCGAGCGTGAGGTCGTAGCGCGTGACGGCACGCGCGTCCAGACCCAGCAGCGCGCGCGTGGCGTCAAGGCCCGCAAACACGTAGATCTCGTCGAAATTGGCGAGGTTCGTTTCGTAGAGCCCGTTGACGACGAGCGTGCGCGCCCGCGTCTCGCCCCCCGCGATGCTGCCCGGCTCGCCCAGCGTGAACGCCACCACCGTATCGCCCGCCTTGATCCCCAGCCGTTCGGCCAGCGCCCTGCCGATCATCACGCCGGGCCGTCCGGCACCGTCCGAGGCGAGGGAAAAGTCGCCGTCGAGGCTGCGCGCGACGATGCCCGCCGGCGGATGGTCGGTGCCCCAGAGGGAGACGCCCTCGATCTGACGGGCCGAATGGCGCAGCAACACGAACTCTGTCACCACAGACGATACGGAGGTCACGCCCGGCAGCGCGGCCAGCGCATCGGCCGTCACCACGTCCGGGGGCAGCGGCTCATCGCGCTGGTTCTCCACCTGCACGTGCGCGCCAAAAGCGATGATTTTGTCCTCGATTTCGCGGCTGAAGCCCCGCACCACGGCCAGTGCGATGAGCAGGGCCGCCACGCCGATGGCTACGCCTCCCACGGCGGCGTAGAGCACGAAGCGCAAAAAGCGCCCGCCTTCTGGCAAACCCTCGGCCCCGCGCAGGTAGCGCAGCGCGACAAAGCGCTCGAACTGGAACATAGCGGGCATCGGGAGCCGTTGAGAAGTGCCCGCCCGAACGCGCCACCGCGTGATCGGATGCCGACCAAACCCATCCGCCTACCGCCCGTGTCCTCTTTCGACGATCAGCCCTACACCAAACGGCTCACCGCTCTACGGCAGCAGCTTGCCTCACGCGGCCTCTCGGCCCTCCTGCTCAACCCCGGCCCTACCCTCCACTACGTGACCGGCCTGGACTTTCACCTGATGGAACGGCCTGTGCTGCTCGCCATACGCTCCGAAGGCCCGCCCCGGCTGCTGCTGCCCGAACTGGAAGTGCTCAAGCTCGATAGCGCGCCCTATGCCATCGAAGCCGAGGCGTACGGCGAAGACCCGAAAGGGTGGCCTGCGGCGCTGGCGCGGGTGCTCGATGGAATCGAGGGGCGTGTTGGGGCCGAACCGCGCGGGCTGCGCCTGCTCGAAACGCGCCTGATCGAGCAGGCAAAGTCCGGCATCGAACTGGTGCCCGCCGACGAGTTGGTGGCAGACGTGCGGGGCCGCAAGGATGCCCGCGAGATCGCGACGATGCGCCGCGCTGTCGAGATCGCTGAGGAAGCCGTCGAGAAAACCCTGGCGGAGATTCGGGAGGGGATGACGGAACAGGCCCTCGCCGAAGCTCTCGTACTCAACCTTCTGCGCGCCGGCAGCAGCCTCGACCTGCCCTTCGCACCCATCGTTTCATTCGGCGAGAACAGCGCCAACCCACACGCATCTCCTACCAGCCGCGCACTGCGCACGGGCGACCTCATCCTCATTGACTGGGGAGCCCGCTACGAAGGTTACGTCTCCGACCTGACGCGTGTGTTCGCGTTTGGGGAGGTGCCGGAGGAACTTCAGGAAATTGCCCGGCTGGTGGAAAAAGCCAACCTGGCTGCCCAGGCGGCCGCCCGTCCGGGCGTCGAGGCCGGAGCCGTCGATCGGGCGGCGCGCGATACGATTACCGAGGCTGGCTACGGGCCGCTATTTCGGCACCGCACGGGGCATGGCCTGGGCATGGAAGCCCACGAAGAACCCTATATGCGGGGCGACAACACGCAGCCACTCGAGCCCGGACACGCCTTCACCATCGAACCGGGCGTGTACAAGAGCGGGCTGGGGGGCGTGCGCATCGAAGACGACGTAGTCGTGACGGATACCGGCATCGACGTGCTCAGCACGCTGCCGCGCGGGCTACGGTCGGTCGGGTGAGGCCAGCACCACGGCAAGCGCGCGGATCATACGCTGCTGCGCTTCCAGGTGGCCATGCTGCGCTTCCACGTTCACGTAGCCAATGCCCTTGCGACCGCAGTACACGGACAGCGATCCGTCGTCCGTAGCGGTTTCATTGTTCTGCAACACCACGTTGAAACCCAACCCGCTCAGTCTGCCGAACAATTCGCGCGTCGTGACGAAGAAAAAGTTGTCCGGGTCGGCTTCAGGTGCCAGGTGCACCTCTGCCGCATCCCCGGCGTATTCGCGGCCGGGCAGATAGCTTTCGGCGCTGTAGTTGGCTTCGGTGTTGTTGTGCAGTGCCACAACGTAGGGCCGGGCGTCCAGGCGCAGGCTATCCACGAGTGCCCCCGCGAAGCGCCGCACCTTGTCCACGACAGCCTGCGGTACGTCGGCAGCGGCAGAATCGGAATGGCTGAGGCGTTCGAGCGATAGCCGCGCGCCCCTGTCGGTAAACATCCGGTTGGGATCGAACGTGAAGCGCTGCCCGCCCATGTCGAAGGCGACGTTGCGCCCGCCGGTGTGCGTGAGCGCGCAGAGCAAGGCTGTGGGATTGCCGAAGCCAGGCACGAACAGCGCATTGCGCGCTGCTTCTACGCTGGTCTGCTCATCATGGTGCAGGTTGAGATAGAGCACTCCCCCAGCATTGTTGGAGGTGCATTGCAGCGATGCTGGGATGTTTTGAGTTGCAATAACGGCTTTGCTAGAGGCCTGCTCGGTCTGCCCGCAGCCAATCAGCGCGGTTGCCGCGAGTGCAACGGCTATCTTGGCGGGCCATCCGCCTCTTCTGTTTTCTCTTCTTCGCATGAGTAGTGTTTCGGCCTATCTGAGCCAGCCCCTCCCCCTCGTCGCCTTTCTGGCGGGCATCGTCGGGCTCGTGTTGTTCCTAAGCAGGATACCGCGCCTGTCCCCGGTCTTCAAACGGGTGCCGCCTGTCATCTTCGTGTATTTCGTCCCCATGATCTGCACGACGCTGGGCCTCACGCCCCAGGCTTCGCCCGTGTACGGATTCTCGTCGTCGTACCTCCTGCTGTTCTCACTTTTCCTGCTGATGATCACGGTCAACCTGCCGGCCATTGTGCGGCTGGGGCCCTTTGCGCTCGTGACGATGCTCGCGGGCACGCTCGGGATCGTCGTAGGCGCGCCCATTGCGTTTGTGCTGCTCGAACCCCTGCTGCCCCCGGACGCGTGGATGGGCATGGCCGTGTTGTCCGGCTCGTGGATCGGCGGCACAGCCAACATGGTGGCCATCCAGCAAATGATCGATGCGCCGAGTAGCATCATGGGGCCAGCCATCGTGGTGGACACCGTGGTGGGCTATGGATGGATCGGACTGCTGATTTTCCTGAGCGCTTATGAAGAACGGTTCGACCGCTGGGCCCATGCGCGAGCGGACGTAATGGAACGCATTCGCGAGAGCGCCGCCGCGCACCGCACGCAGGCGCGTCCATCATCGCTGGCAGATCTGGGTATTCTGTTCGGGCTGGGCCTCGTGGCGGCGGTGGGCGGTCGTGGCCTGGGGCAGAACATTCCGCCCCTCACCACGGGCAGCGGCGAGGAGCTGGTGACCGTGATTACGAGCAGCACGTGGGCCATCCTGCTGGTGGTGACCGTGGGGCTGGCACTGTCCTTCACGCGGTTGCGCAGGCTCGACGACGTGGGCGGCAGCGCCCTCGGCTACCTCGCGCTCTACTTTCTGCTGGCCACCATCGGCGCGCAGGCCGACCTGCGCGCCGTGGCGGAATCGCCCTATTTCGTCCTCGCAGGCGCGATCTGGCTGAGCATCCACGCGCTCATCATCTTCGGCATCGGGCGGCTGCTGCGCGCGCCACTTGCCCTCATTGCCGTTTCGAGCGCGGCCAACGTGGGCGGCCCGGCCAGCGCGCCCGTCGTGGGCGGCGTGTACCACCCCACGATGGCGCCTGTGGGATTGCTGCTCGCCATTGCAGGCTACGTGCTGGGCATCTACGCCGGGTTCCTGTGCGCTTCCATGCTGGCCTGGCTGGCTGCCTGATCCTGCACATCCGCGAGATGCTCGGCCTCCGCCACGAGCGCCTCGATGGCGTCGAGCCCGCGATTCCAGAACGCGGGGTCTTTGAGGTCTATGCCGAGCCGGGCCACGAGCGCGTCGGGCCAGTCGCTACCGCCAGCGCGGAGCAGGTCGAGATACCGCTCCGCAAAAGCGTCTCCCTCTTCGCGGTACCGGTCGTAGAGCGCGAGCACCAGCAGTTCGCCGAAAGCGTAGGCATAGACGTAGCCCGGCGTATGCAGAAAGTGCGGGATGTAGCTCCACCAGTGGCTGTAGTGATCGCCCAGCGCGACGCTGTCGCCATACAGCTCGCGCTGCGTATCCATCCAGAGCGCGCCGTACTGCTCGCTGCTGAGTTCACCCCCGCTCCGCCGTGCCGTGTGAATGGCGTGCTCGAAACGGTTCATGGATACCTGCCGGAATACCGTCGCCATCGAATCGTCGATCTTCGAGACGAGCATCGCCAGCCGCTCGGTGGGATCCGTCTCGGCTGAAAGGAGGCGCTGAAACGTCAGCATCTCACCAAAAACGGAAGCCGTCTCGGCCGTCGTGAGCGGCGTGTCGGCGTGGAACACGCCCTGCTCGCGCGACAGGTACTGGTGGACGCCGTGGCCAAGTTCGTGCGCGAGCGTC
Source organism: uncultured Rhodothermales bacterium (assembly GCA_965365405.1). Classification (GTDB taxonomy): domain Bacteria; phylum Bacteroidota; class Rhodothermia; order Rhodothermales; family BA12; genus CBDUCD01. The sequence continues at coordinate 21,498 of CBDUBO010000002.1, forward strand.
TGGACGTCCCGCACGCGGCCCGTGTAGTTGAGCAAGATGTAGGGGTGTGCCGAGGGCACCGCACCGTGGCTGAATGCTCCGCCGCGCTTACCCGGACGCGCAGGCGCATCGATCCATCGCTCGTCAAAGAAGCGCGCGACAATCTGGCCCAGAGTAGGGTGAAAGTCTCGGTAGGCGGCCAGCACGGCCTCGCGCGCGTCGTCCCACTGCCACACCCGCGCGGTGCCTCCCAGAGGTGCGTAGCGGTCGTAGTCGTGGAGCGTGCTGAAACCCAGCAGGCGGCGTTTGAGGCGGTAAAAGCGCTGGGCAATGTCGTAGCGGCCCGTCACGCTGTTCACAAGCGCATCCACCGTCGCGTCCTTGACCTCATTGCTCAAGTTGCGGCTGGACAGCCACGTGGGGTAGCCGCGCATCCGATCCTGCGCGGCTTTGTCGGCCAGGACGGTGTTGAAGACGTAGGTGAGTTGGGGCGCGAGCCCGATCAGTCCGGCCGTGAAGCCGAGGGCGGCAGCGCGCCTTTTTTCGCGCTCGGGCGCGTGCAAAAGCGCCAGCACCTCCTGCTCCGTCAGCACGTTGCCTTCGACGGTGAAACGAGCGTGCCCCAGCACCTCGTCGAAAAAGCGCACCCATGCCCCGCGTCCGGTCACGTCCGCCTCTGCCAGCGCCTGCTCCACGCTTTCGGAAAGCAGGTGCTTTTGCCGTAGCGTCACTAGCTCGAAGTAGTGGCGGTACGGTGCAAACGCGCCGTCTGCCAGTTTACCGGTCGCTTCCTCGGGAGGCACCTGCGCCCATTCGAGGTCGAAAAAAACCATCTGCTGGGCAAAACGCGCGTGCGCCTCACGGACAGACTGAAGCAGCCGGCCTCGCTCCGGATCGGTCGTCTCTTCCGACCACATCAGGTACACGTAGGTGTAAACGCGCCCCATCACATCCTGGAGCGCCGCGTACGTTTCGAGCGCCTGGCGCAAGGCGTCTCCCTCCAGCGACGCGACCTGTCCGGCATAGGCAGCGTGGAACGCCTGCGCCCGCGCCTCAGCGTCGGACAGTGCCGAACGAAAAGCATCACTGTTCTGGAAAAGGTCTTCGAGATTCCAGCGGACGGTCTCGGCTCCTGTTTGCGGTTGCATAGATTTTGGATTGCAAAAACGGATATTAAAGGCGCCGTAAGGCGGGCTGCGGAGAACCAGCGCGTTTTGTGCCGGTTGCATCCGGCCAGACCAAACAGGTATCCATGTCGTTTCTCCCGCTCGACTCCGAGGCCGATCTCGAAAGGGCCGTCGAGGCTTCCCATGCGCGCCCTGTATTGCTGTTCAAGCACAGCGCGGCCTGCCCCATCAGTGCTGCCGCGCAGGCTTCCCTCAACAGGCTGTCGGAGCAGACCGACCCCGACGTGTACCGCCTCGTGGTGCAGCACGCGCGGAGCCTGTCCAACGCCATCGCGCAGCGCTTCGGCGTGCGCCACGAGTCGCCCCAGTTACTCGTGCTCCACGGCGGAGCCGTGCACGCCCACGCCTCTCACTACGGCGTCACTGCCGATTGGGCCCGGGCGCAGATGGAAGTGGCATGAAGCATCTGGCATTCCTTGCGGTCATGTTGCTGGCAGCCTGTGGGCAGAAGAATTCTGAGGACGGCGTCGCCCTTCCCCCGGAGCCCCCCGGCGTGGACAGCCTTGGGGCAAACGCCGAGCCCGCGTTACCGGCCAACCTCTTCGCCCTGCCCGTCCGCGGCCTCGATGGTGCAGCGACGAGTCTCGAACCGTACAGCGGGAAGGTGGTGCTGCTCAACTTCTGGGCGACGTGGTGCGCGCCGTGCCGCCAGGAAATACCCGATCTCATCGCGCTGCGCGACCGCCTGGGCCCACGTGGCTTCGAGGTCGTCGGCATCTCGATGGACGTAGAGGTGGAGGGAGACGACGTGGTGCGGCCCTTCGTGGAAGAATTCGAGATCGACTACCCCATCGTGCGGGGAGATCAGGCCACGGCAGATGCCGTCGGCGGCATGTTCGGGCTGCCCACCACCCTTATCGTGGACACGGACGGCAACCTGGTGCGGCGCTTTTCGGGTCTCGTCCCCGTGGAAGACCTTGAGCCGCTGTTGGAGGCTTTGTTGCCGCAGTGACTGCGCCATTTATAGTGAGTTATTTCAGCCGTTTACAACCTCCTCGACGCCTTGACAGTGCCCCCCTCAGGGCTTAACCTGATCTCCACACCAAGGGCACCACAGCGTTACAAAACGTCGCTTGCTCCAGGGGGACAATGGGCCGAATATGCTATCAGGACGAGGGCTCGTCCCCTTCCATTCACCCAAGCTGTTCCAGACCAATGAATGCAGGTTTCGCCTCTACTCTGACCACGCAGCCGGTTTTTTTTGAGCCGCCTCGGAAGCGCTTCCAGAACTGGCAAAAGAGCAGGCGTCCTGCACTCTACATCGATCCTACTGGGCTGATCGCCAGCGCCGATCAAGACGCACGCGTGCTGCTCGAATACGGCCCCGAAGACGAGATTGAGCCGTGCTTCTTCTCGCTCGTCCACAGCAAGAATCAGTACCAGGTCATGCGCGATGTGGCCGACATGATCGTGCACGGCAAGCACGCTGCGACCTGGTTTCTACGCCTGCGAACGGGGCGCAAGCGCTGGCAATGGTATCGCGCGTACGCCATCAACGAGCTGAACCAGCCCTCCGAAGCGATCTGCATTCGGCTGAGCGAGGCGACGCCGGAGCGCTGAAGGCAGAACCCTCAGCCCTCTTTCAACAGCGCGCGGGCAGCCTCCGCCACATGGTCGGCGGTAAGCTTGAAGGACTCCATGAGCAGTTCGTAGGGCGCTGACGCACCGAACTCATCGATGCCGACGGCCGTGCCCTCGGTGCCCACGTAGCGATCCCAGCCCAGCGTGACGCCCGCCTCGATGGAGACGCGCCGACGCACCGATGACGGTAGCACGCTTTCGCGGTAATCCCGCGGCTGCTGCGCGAACAGCTCCAGGCACGGCATACTGACGACGCGCACGCCCACGCCGCTTTCGGCTAGCTTTTCGGCTGCTTCCACCGCTACCTGCACCTCGCTGCCCGTCGCCATCAGGATCACGTCCAGGTCGCCTTTCTCCTGCCGCAGTACGTAGGCCCCGCGCCGGACGCCCTCGGCATACTCCACGCCCGTCGTGAGCACGGGCAGGTTCTGGCGCGAGAGCGCAAAGGCTACCGGCGCGTCGCTCGTTTGGATGGCCACGCGCCACGCCTCGACGGCCTCATTGGGGTCTCCGGGACGCATCACAAAAAGGCCGGGGATGGCCCGGAGCGACATCAGGTGTTCGACGGGCTGGTGGGTCGGCCCGTCTTCGCCCAGCCCGATGGAGTCGTGCGTGAACACGTACAACACGGGCTGCTTCATGAGCGCGCTCAGCCGCAGCGCCGGGCGCAGGTAGTCGCTGAAGATGAGAAACGTGCCGCCGTAGGGCCTGAGGCCGCCGTGGAGCGAAAGGCCGTTGCACAGGCTCGCCATTGCGTGTTCGCGCACGCCGAAGCGCAGGTAGCGCCCCTGCGGATTATGCGCCTGGAAATCCTCTCGGCCCTTCACGTCTGTCTTATTCGACGGCGTGAGATCGGCTGAGCCCCCGACGAGTTCGGGCAGGTGAGGGGCAATTGCGCCGAGTGCTTTACCACTCGCAGCCCGCGTCGCCATCTTGTCGCCCTCGCCGAAAACGGGCAGGTCGGCGTCCCACCCGTCGGGAAGCATCCCTTCCCAGGCCCGCTCGAATTGCGCGGCCAGATCCGGCTGTGTTTTCTTGAATTCGTTGAAGCGCGCCCGCCAGTCGGCTTCGCTTTTACCGCCCTGCTCTACCGCCGCGCCCATGTGGGCGCGCACGTCGTCCGGTACGTGGAACGGCTCGTAGGGCCAGCCCAGTGCCTCGCGGGTGCGCGCCAGTTCTTCCGCGCCAAGCGGCTCGCCGTGCGCCTCCTTCGTGCCCGCCTTGGTAGGCGCACCGTACCCGATAACCGTGTGGACGATGACGAGCGTGGGGCGCTCGGTTTCGGCTTTGCCCGCCTCAATGGCGGCGTCCAGCGCGTCCAGATCGGTGCCATCACCCACGTGGACGACGTGCCAGCCGTAAGCCTCGAAGCGCCGGGCCGTGTCGTCGGTAAAGGCGAGGTCGGTGGAGCCGTCGATGGAGATGTGATTGCTGTCGTAGAGGTAGATGAGTTTGCCGAGGCCCAGGTGCCCGGCCAGCGAAGCCGCCTCGTGCGAAATACCCTCCATCAGGTCGCCGTCGGAGACGATGGCGTACGTGAAGTGGTTCATCACCTCCGGCCCGTACACGGCGCGGAGGTGCTTTTCGGCCATCGCCATGCCGACGCCGTTGGCGAAGCCCTGCCCCAGCGGCCCCGTCGTCGTCTCCACGCCCACCGTGTGCCCGTACTCCGGGTGGCCGGGCGTTTTACTACCCATCTGCCGGAACTGCTTCAGATCGTCCAGCGACAGACTGTACCCCGTCAGGTGGAGCAGGCTGTAGAGCAGCATCGAACCGTGCCCCGCCGACAGCACGAACCGATCCCTGTTGGGCCACTGCGGGTTTTGCGGGTTGTGGCGTAAGTGCCGCTGCCAGAGCACGTAAGCAGGTGCCGCCATGCCCATCGGCATTCCAGGATGGCCGCTGTTGGCCTTCTGGACGGCGTCGGCCGAGAGGAAACGGATCGCGTTGATCGAACGCTGCGCAAGCGCGTCGCTGTTGAGGCGGGGCATGGAAAAGCTGGAAAGGGAATTACTGCGCGGACGCCGCCTCGCTGATGAGCTTGCCGATACACGCGGGCGTGCGCGACTCGTGCGAGACTGTCCGGCCGTTGATCATCACGGCGGGCACGGACTTGTTGC
>CBDUBO010000003.1:0-25971 GCA_965365405.1 uncultured Rhodothermales bacterium
TGGCGTGTTCGAGCAGGGCGATGTCCACGCGCCCGTCCACCTTCGTCACCCCGGCGCGCTCGGCAAAATCGCGGATGGCCTCGGGCGGAATACCGCGCCGCCGCATACCTGCAAGTGTAGGCATCCGCGGATCGTCCCAGCCCGCGACGTGGCCCTCCTGCACCAGCTGAAGCAGCTTGCGCTTGCTCGTGATGAGGTAGTCCACACTCAGCCGGGCAAACTCGTGCTGGTGCGGACGCGGCTCCTCGAACGTGTGGTCGAGCAGCCAGTCGTAGATGGCGCGGTTGGGGACGAATTCGAGCGTGCACACCGAGTGCGTGATGCCTTCTATGGCGTCCGAGAGCGGGTGCGCGAAGTCGTACATCGGGTAGATGCACCACGCGTCGCCCGTGCGGTAGTGGTGCGCGTGCCGGATGCGGTAAAGGAGCGGATCGCGCAGCTTCATGTTGGGCGAGGCCATGTCGATCTTGGCCCTCAGCACGTGCGCGCCGTCGGGAAACGCGCCCGCCCGCATTTTCTGGAACAGGTCGAGGTTTTCCTCCGGCGTGCGGTCGCGGTACGGCGACGGCGTGCCCGCCTCGGTCACGGTGCCCCGGTTTTTGCGGATTTCCTCCTCACTCTGGCTGTCCACGTACGCCAGCCCCTTCTCGATGAGCCCAACGGCAAACTGGTAGAACTGCTCGAAGTAGTCGGAGGCGTGGTAGAGGTGCTCGCCCCAGTCGAAACCGAGCCACTTCACGTCGCGCTGCATGGCGCGCACGTACTCCACGTCCTCCGTCGTCGGGTTGGTGTCGTCGAAGCGGAGGTGGCAGCGCCCGCCGAAGTCGCGCGCCAGCCCGAAGTTGAGCCAGATGCTCTGGGCGTGGCCGATGTGGGGGTAGCCGTTGGGCTCGGGCGGAAAGCGCGTCACCACGTGCCCGCCGTAGCGGCCTTGCTCCACGTCCTCGGCGACGATCTCGCGGATGAAGTTGTTGCGGTCGGGGGGGGCGGCTTCGGACATCGGGCAGGGCGGTGGATAGGCAGACGGCCCGAACGCGGGCGCGGCGCGGCGTGTTGCGTGTTATTTGGATGACGCGCAGGCCGGCAGGTCACTACGCCGCGCCCGAACCGGAGGCCGTCACCGCGCCGCGTCGTGCGCGAACCGGGCCTCCTGGCCGCGCACTGTCTCGTCGAACGTGCCGCGCCAGAACACGCGCTGCCCGGCCACGAACGTGCCCACGGCCTGTCCCGTCAGTGCCACGCCGTCCCACGGGCTCCAGCCTGCCTTCGTCTGCTGCTCGGCGTCGCGCACGGTGTGGCGGGCCGCCAGGTCCACCAGCACCAGGTCGGCGTCGTAGCCTTCTTCGATCCGCCCCTTCTTCTGGATACCCCACACGCGCGCGGGCGCTTCGCACATCCAGCCCACTACCTGCTGGAGCGTGCAACGGCCGCTGTTCACCGCGTCCAGCATGAGGGCCAGGCTGTTCTCGACGCCGGGCATCCCGCTGGGGGCGTCGGGGTAGGGCTGTGCTTTTTCTTCGAGTGTGTGGGGCGCGTGGTCGGTGGCGACGACTTCGAGGGTGCCGTCGAGCAGACCCTCCCAGAGCGCCGCCCGGTCGGCAGCGGTTTTGACGGATGGGTTTTGCAGCAGCTTCGTGCCCAGCCGGTCGTAGTCGGCGTCGGTGAACCACAGGTGCGGCACGCAGGCTTCGGCCGTGATGAGGCCACTGAGTTCGGAGTCCTGCCTGGCCTGGCGCAGCATCTCGACCTCGTCCGCCGTCGTCACGTGGAGCACGTGGAAGGGATGGCGGTGCCGCCGCGCCAGGTCGAGGGCGCGCCGGGTGGCAAGGACGGCGGCGGCATGGTCGCGCACCCGCATGTGGTCGGCAGGCGCGAGCGGGCGTTCTTCGGCTTCGAGCCGGGCGCGGTTGGCGCGGACGGTCGCCTCGTCCTCACAGTGCGCCGTGATGCGGAGCGTCGTCTCGGCAAAAATCCGTTCGAGCGCGTCCTGACTGTCCACCAGCAGGTCGCCCGTCGAGGAGCCGATGAAAATCTTGATGCCGGGCGTGCGCCTCGCCTGTTTGAGTTCGTCCACATTGTGCGGCGTCGCGCCGATGTAGAAACCGTAGTGGACGAGGCTTTTGCGGGCCGCGAGGGCGAGTTTTTCTTCCAGCAGCGCCTGCGTCGTCGTGGCCGGGCGCGTGTTGGGCATTTCGAGAAACGTCGTCACGCCGCCCTTTGCGCATGCCCGGCTGGCCGTGTAGAGGTCTTCTTTGTGCGTCAGCCCCGGCTCGCGGAAATGCACCTGGTCGTCAATGATGCCGGGGAGCAGGTGGAGGCCGGCGGCCTCTATCACCTCGTCGGCAGGGCTGCCCGCCGGCACGCCCACGTGCGCGATCCGCCCCTTCTCGACCATCACGTCCGTCTGGACGGTTTCAGTGGGCAGCACGCAGGTGGCATTGCGGATGAGCAGGCGCATGAGGCTGGAGGTTCGAGCGTGGGGTCGGGAAGCACGTACCAATTTCCACTCTCGAAGGGCTAATCTCCAACCTCCTGCCTTCGGTGCACGCGTTGATACACGCTGCCCTGCTGCTGCGCGGCGCCTTCGCAGCTGTAAGACTGCCAGACGGTGCGCAGGGCTTCGAGCGGAAGCGCGCCACCATTGCGCGCCCGAATGCGGGTGAGGTGCTCGCAGATTTCCTGCTCGGCCTGCAGGTCGGCGGCGCGCCGTGCTTCCGGCGTCTGCGCCGCGCGTAGCGCGCGTCGGTAGCGTTGCTGTGCGCCGTCCACGGCATCCATCAACTCGGCCAGCAGCGCCCGATCTATGACGAGGCTGCTGACGAGCTGCGTCCCCTGCGGGGTATCCAGAAGGGCGCGGTGACGGGGTTCAGCCTGCCCCAGCACATTCTTCAGGCCGCGCGGCACGTCGTGACACTGGCCCAGGCGCAGCAGGCTCGCGCCCACACTCAGGGCGGCGCGCAGAAGGTTGAGGATTTCGAGAGGCTCCATCGGACAAAGGGGTTGGCACCAGTGCTATCCTATCTGGCCCCCGGTGACACCCCTGCTTCACCGACAGTATGTTTTTACATATGTATATATGTTCATGTGGGCTGGAGGATTGAAGCGTACAGCACAGGCCAGCCCAATCTTCCACCCTTCACAGCAGCACCTGCAGCGTCACCAGGTGCATCCCGCCCGTGCCGTAGGGCTGGAGGGCGAAGCCGTAGCTGCCGCGCAGCACGAGCGGCCCGGCCTCCTGCTCGATGCCGAAGCCGAGCGAAGGCCGCAGCGCCGCGCCCACGCCGTCGGCCCCGATGCCGTCGAGTCCGCCGCGCAGGCTGAAGGCCTCGGCCAGGCGGTATTCCGTGCCCAGACGCACGCGCTGCGCGGCGTCGGTGAAGCCGGTGGAGGTGCTGGCCAGCACGATCTGGCCGCCGCGCAACTCCGTCGTGCGCTCGACAAACTGGCGCTGCGATAGGCGTTGCTCGAACTCGGCGTTGAGCGCGAGCGGGCCGCGCGTGTAGCGCGCACCCAGGCGCAGGCGCACGGGGAAGTTGTCCGTCGTGCTCTTACCGCCCTCGCTGTAGATGCGTGAGGTGTCGTAGGTGTAGCGCGCCAACAGGTCGTCGAGCGCCAGGCCGAGGTGGAGGGCGTCGGTGACCTCGTAGACAAGGCCCGCGTCCACGCCGATGGCGAGCGAGGGGCGCAGGTCGGGGTGAAGCTGGTTGCGGAACACCTGCAAGCCCAGTCCGCCCGACAGCCTGCCGCTCATCCTGAGGCCGAAGGCGACGAAAAAGGCGAACTCGTCCGTCCGCAACTCGCCCGTCGAAAACCCGCTTCCGTCGCGCCCATCGATGCCTGTCACGGCGGCGTGGATGAGGCCGACGGCGGCCCCGGCGCGGGGCGGCAACGGCGCCGATAGCTGCAAAAACTGAAGCTCGCGCCCCTGGTTGAGCAGGGCCGCCGAAGCTTCGATGTTCTGGCGCGTGGTAAAGACGGCAAGGGCCGGGTTGTAGTAGGGCGAACTCAGCCCGGAGGCGTCGGCCACGAGCGCGTTGCCCATCGAAACGCCGCGCGCGCCGAAGCCCATGCGCGAGAAGATGCCGGCCTGGGCATGTGCGGCAGCGGGTGTCAGGAGCGTAGCCAGTAGCAGGGCAACGGCCAGGGCAGCGCGCCGGATAAGGACGAGAGCGGTCATTCGAGAACGAGGATCGTGCCGCGCAGGGGCGAGCCGCCCGCGTCGATGGCGTAGAAATAGGTGCCGTTGGCGACCCGGTAGCCGCCTGCGTCGCGCCCGTCCCACACGGGCTCGTCGAGCGTGCGGACGAGGTTCATGCCGAAGTCGAAAATGCGGATGCGGGCGTCTTCCCCCGCCTCGTGGACAAAGCGGAGAAAGCGGTCGGCTTCGGGCGAGAACGGGTTGGGGTAGGCGTAAGACTTGACTTCGGGCACGTCCGGATAGAGGGCGTCCGGGCGGAGTGGGGCCTCGGCGCGGAAGCGCGTAAACGTCGCGCCGCCGTCCGTGCTTTTGAAGAGGCCGTCGTCCGTGCCCACCCAGAGCGCGCCTTCTGCGGTGACCGCGACGGAGAGGGCGGAAAGGTCGGGTCGAACGGTTTCGGTGGGGCGGGCGGGGTCGAAAAAGTCGCGCACGATGCGCCACGAGCGCCCGTCGTCTTCCGAGATGAGCAGGCCGCTCTGGCCGGCGGCGTAAACGGTCGTGCCGCTGAAAGCGAAGTCGTAGACACGCTCGCCCACGAGAACCTGCTCGAACGTCGCGCCGCCGTCGCGGGTGACGGTGACGCCGAAGCGGCCCCCCGCGTCCACCTCGCTGGCTGCCCACGTCGCCATCCAGACGGCGTTGCGGCCCGGAAGGGGTTGCTCCTCGATGGACGGCACCCACGGCCCCGTCAGGCCGCCCGGCCCGCCCGTGAAGCCGAAGCGCCGCCACGACACGCCGCCGTCGCGCGACACGTTGACGCCTTTGGACGTGCCTGCCCACACCACGCTGTCCTCGTCCACGAGCACGGCAAAGCCCAGGTGGTTGTAGTTGCCGGTCTGGCTGGCCGGGTTGCGTTTGGGCGCGAGCCTGAAGTTGTAGAGCGTGGCCGGCGTGATTTCGTCCAGGTCGTCCGGGGGCAACACGACGCGCTGCCACGTCCGCCCGTTGTCGTCCGAGCGGCGGATGCCGCTGAACCAGCCCGCCGTCCAGATCGTCCCGGTGGCGGGGCTGTAATCCACGTCGTAGGGAGGAGAGGCGGCGCGGTCCACGACGGGTTCGGCGGGGATGATGGAAATGCCGTACACCACGCTCGTGTCGCGCGGCTCGTCGAGGGGCGGGCGGCGCAGCGTGAACGTCTCGCCGCCATCGGTTGAGAGGGCAAAGCCGCCCGCCGCGCCAATCACGTTGTTGTTGTCGAAGGGCACGCTGTATCCCAGCCCGGCCCACACCACGTCGCCTTCCACGTCAATCGAGTACAGGCGCGAGCGTCCCAGCCGGACGGAGTCGATGTCGGCCACGAACCACGTCTGGCCGCCGTCGCGGGTGACGTTGAGGAGCGGGCCCACCCACAGCGTGTTGCCCTCGGCGTGGAGGTTAGAGATGCCGTTGCGCCCGATGCCGTTGGCGGGCAGGAGCGCCTGCACGGTGCGCAGCGACTGGGCGTGAACCAGAATCGGGGTAGAAAACGCGAGCAGCAGCAGCAGCCGTCTCATAGCGCGGGATTTAATGAAAGCGTGGAGGCGTCGCGCCCTACTGCACGTTGACGACGAGGGTGACGGGCTCAGCAGCGAGCCCGCTGCGGTCGGTGGCGCGGAAGACGAACGTGAGGTCGGCAGCGGTGGCCCCGGCGGGAATGGCGAACTGGGCGGTAAAGACGCCATCGCCTGCCGTCCTGTCGCCAAAGCTCTGCCCGTCGTCGAACAGGCGGAAGGTGTCGCCGGTGGGGGCCTGCGTCTCCACGCGCAGAATGTTGGCGAGCCCTTCGGGGTCGGACACGCGGGCGGTGAGCGTGAGCAGGCCGCCCGCGGCGGGGAACGGATCGGGCGTGGCCGCAACGGCTTCGATCACGGGCGGCTGGCCCTGGTCGAGGTAGGAGAAGCGGCCCAGCACCTGCCCCGTCTGCCCCTGGTCGTCGCGGGCGACGACGACGACGGCATAGACGCCGACCTCGGCAAGCGGCAGCGGGAGGGTAAACGTGGCCCGGAACAGCCCGCCCGCACGTGTCAGCGGCACCGTTTTGAGCGGACGCAGCACGCTCGACGGCGCGAGCACGACGGCCTCCACCTGGGCAATCTCGCCGTCGGGGTCGAGGGCGCGGGCCGTTACGGTGAGCGGAATGCGCGCCGTGTCGCCGTCGATCTGCCCTGCGTCGAAGGCATCGCGCACGAGCGCGTCCGGCGTAACGGTGAGGTCGCTGACGACGGGGGCGCGGCCCGCAGAGTCGGGAAGGCCCGGTGCGCTGTCGCAGGCGGAAAGCAGCAGCACGGCCGCGACCAGCGCACCGGTGGATCGAAAAAGCATGGCAGAACGGACCGGATAGTCTGTCAGAAAGGTACCGTAGCCGTTGCCGTCATGCAGGGGGAGGTGGGTGAGAAGCGCGCCAAGATAAGCACGTGGCGAAGGCCGCGTGGCGCGTCACGAAGGATTGCCCTTTCACCTGCGCCGAGCTACACGGCACGGCGGGCCAGGGCCATCGCACCCAGCACGGCGGGCCGTGTGTGCAGCGCAGCCGGCACGACGAACTTTTCCACGCCGGTTTCCAGAGCGGGATGCGCCGGATAGCCATTCAGCACCTGCTGCATCCGTGTCCGGACAGGCGCGAACAGGTGCTGCTGTTCCATTACGCCGCCGCCCAGCACGACGCGTTCGGGCGAGAGCACGAGCACGAACTGCGCCAGGGCCGTGCCGAGGTAGTGGGCCACCACAGGCCACACCGCGTGGCCGGGTGGGATCTGGCTCGGCTCCAGCCCGGTGCGGGCGGCAAGGGCGGGGCCGGAAACGAGGCCTTCGAGGCAGTCACCGTGGAAAGGGCACAGGCCCGGAAACGAGTCGCCTTCCAGGCGGCGCACCTGTAGGTGCCCCATTTCGGGATGAACGAGCCCGTGCAGGCACTGCCCCTCTGCCACGAAGCCGCCGCCCACGCCCGTCCCGACAGTGACGTAAAGCAGCGAGGCTACGTCCTGGCCCGCGCCGAAAAGGGCCTCACCCAGTGCGGCGGCGTTTACATCGGTTTCGAGGGCGAGCGGCACAGGCAGATACTCGCCCAGCACCCGCAGCAGGTTCACGCGCGACCAGCCTGGCTTGGGCGTCGTCGTCAGGGCTCCGTACGTGGGCGAGCGGGGGTCGAGGTCGAGCGGCCCGAACGAGGCGATGCCAATGGCCTCAACGGGGTCGTGCTGCTGGAAAAAGTGGACGGCTCGCCCCAGCGTTTCCGGGGGCGTCGTGGTGGGAAAGCGGGCAAAGTCCTTGAGGCCGCCGCGTCCGTCTCCAATGGCGCAGACGAACTTGGTGCCACCCGCTTCGATGCCGCCGAACAACCGTCCCATTGCCGTTTTACGTATTACAGCTTCAACAGGGCACGCTTTCGGCCATGCGGGCGCGGACGCGCTCGTAGTGGGCCTCGTATGATGGGATGATGCGGTCGAGGCTGAAATGGTCCACGGCGCGGGCGCGGGCGGCGTGGGCCATGCGGGCCTGCACCACTTCGTCGGTGACGAGTGTGCGCACACGCGCCGTCATGGCATCTATGTCGCCCAGTTCGCACAGGTAGCCTACCTCGTCGTCCACGACCAGCTCGGGCAGCCCGCCGATGTTGCTGGCTACGACGGGCACGCCGCACGACATGGCTTCGAGCGCGGCCAGCCCGAACGTTTCCGAACCGGACGGCATCAGAAACACGTCGGCGATGGAGAGAATTTCTTCGACGGGATCCTGCTTGCCCAGAAAGCGCACGTCGTCGTAAACGCCCAGTTTGCGCGCCAGGTGTTCGGTAGGGACGCGGTCGGGGCCGTCGCCCACCAGGAGAAGCTTGACGGGCAGGTTCTCGGCCCGCAGCCGCGCCAGAATCTCCACGGTGTCGCCGGCCCGCTTGACGGCGCGGAAGTTGGACACGTGCACCAGCACCTTCTCGCCATTAGGACAGAGCGCCTGCCGGAAGTGGTCCTTGTTGGTGCGCCGGAAGCGGTCGGTGTCCACGAAGTTGGGGATCACGTCAATCTCCTGCTTCACGTCGAAGTGGTCGTACGTCTCGCGCCGCAGGTATTCCGACACCGCCGTCACGCCGTCGGATTCGTCGATGGAATAGGCCACGACGGGCGCGAAAGAAGGGTCCTGCCCGACGATGGTGATGTCGGTGCCGTGCAGGGTCGTCACGATGGGGACGCGGATCTTGTCGCGCGCCAGGATCTGCCGGGCCAGCATGGCGCTCGTGGCGTGCGGGATGGCGTAGTGCACGTGCAAGAGGTCGAGGCCTTCGTAGCGCACCACGTCCACCATCTTGCTCGTGAGCGCGAGCGTGTACGGGCGGTGCTCGAAAACGGGATAGGCGTTGACGTTGACTTCGTGGAAAAAGATGTTCTCTGCCACGTGCCCCAGCCGGAACGGCATGGAGTAGGCGATAAAGTGAATCTGGTGCCCCCGATCGGCCAGGGCTTTGCCCAGTTCGGTGGCCACGACGCCCGAGCCGCCGTAAATGGGATAGCAGGTAATGCCGATTTTCATGCCGTAGGGGGACTGTAACGACGCTGTTTCTGTGCGCGGGGCCAAGAACCAGCGCCCCCACCTCATGTTCACGCCGCCGCCAAAGCGGAGCGCTGCCCTGCCAAGCCGCGCCCTGCCGTTCTGCTCCCAACAACCTTTCACCATTCCGTTATGAAACGTCACTTCTCTTTCTCGGCGGCCCTCCTGGCGCTGTTCCTGCTCACCCCTTCGGCCCGCGCGCAGTTCGGCGTGGCTGTTGGTGCCAACTTCGATAAAGCCTCTGATTTCTCGCTGGCCAACAGCAGCGAGTCGTTCGAAAGCGCGACGGGCTACCATGTGGGCGTGTTCGTGGACCTCCCCCTCGGCCCCATCGCGCTACGGCCCGGCATTTTCTACACCGACGTGGGCAGCCTGGAGCCGGAAGGCAGTTTCAACGCGCCCAAGGCCGACCTCAGCCTCGTCGAGATTCCGGTGGACGTGCGCTACCGCATCCTGCTGCCCCTCGCCAAGCCGTACGTGCTGGCCGGGCCGGTTTTCCGCCTCGCCAACCAGAGCAGCGACGAGGTGGATCTGACGCAGTTCTCAATGGCGGGTGCTGCCGGACTGGGCCTGGAGCTTTCCCTCGGGGGATTGCGGCCTTTCGTCGAGGCGCGCTACCAGTTTGGCGTGTCCAAGTTCGTGGATGGATACGAGGTTGGCGGCGTCACCATCGAGTCTGAGGACGACGTGAAGCTCAACTCTTTCATGATCCGCGCGGGGCTCGTGTTCTAAACAGGTCTACTCCGAAAACGGAAAAGCCCGCGCCGGATGCACCGGCGCGGGCTTTTTCATGTACTGCTCGTTCCAAAGCGTCGTTCGACACTCGGCCTCAGTTCAGCCGGCGCGGTCGGGGTCGCCGTAGGGGCTGTCTTTGCCTTCGAGGTTGACGCCCTCGCGGTTGAGACGCTCGCGCAGCGACATCCGGGCACCGTTGAGCGTCTCGGCCATCTCGTTGAGCGAGCGGCCCATGGCGAAGGCCACCTCCTCGAGGGGCATCTCGAACTCGTGGTGCAGCACGGCCACGTGGCGCTGCTCCTCGTCGAGTGTATCGAGCAGGTCGCCTTCGACGGGCAATTCAGTGTCCACAGGCTCGGATCCAGGAAGAATGTCTTCCCACATATTGACCTGGTCGGGCTGATACCATTCCCAGAACCACTCCTGCGTGCTATCGGAGGCGCTGCCCTCGGTGGGCACAGGCGCGTCCAGGGAGATGATTTTTTCCTGGTCGAGGCGTCGCTGCCGGGCCACCAGGCCGCGCGCAGCGCGGTGCTGCACGGCCAGCATCCAACCGCGCAGGCTGATTTTGTCGGGCATCCGGTCGCGGTGCTCCCAGGCGCGCAGCAGGCCTTCGCCGACGATTTCTTCGGGCGTGAAATCGTCGGCGCGGATGACCCCTTGGCGCCGGTAGTACTGAAGGTCGCGGCGTGCGGCGGCGCGCAGTGTGTCTATGTGGGGGGCAACGGCGGCCTCAAATTCGTCCCGGCTGTCGAGCTTGCGGACGTCCTGGCCGCCGCCGTCTGGTGTGCGGTTCATGATAGGGCGGAGAATAGGGGTGAGTGGAAGGGCTACCGCGCCCTCGCCGAAGGGTTCAGCGCCAAGCGTAACGCCCCCGCTATTCTGGCATCCCGGCTCAGTTGGACAGCGTCACGACGATGGGGAAGTGATCGGTGGCCACCGTGGGGTCGTGGGCGTGGACGTAGTGCACCTCGCGCAGGCGGCGGTAGAGCGCAGGTGAAAGCAGCAGGTGGTCGATGGCCGAGAACTCGCCTTCGTCCACGCGCCCGTTGCTGTTGCGGTCGTAAAAGGACGTGTAGCGCTGCGCCTGCGCCACCTCGCCGAGCACGTTGCGCAAGTCGTCGTCGGGGCCGTCTCCGGCCCGCTTGATGCGCGCCAGCACGTCTGTGATGGGCTGGCTGCCGTAGCGGTCGGGCGTGGCGTCGTCGAAGTCGTTAAAGTCGCCCAGCACCACGACGGCGCGGCCGGCCGCCATCTCTTCCACCACCAGCCGGCGGATCACTTCGGCCTGCGCCTCGCGGCTGGGCTTGCGGCTGGCATCGTCGGGGCGGGAGAGGAAGTGGACGCCGATGACCGTGGTGGGCACGCCGCCGAGCGAGAGGCGCGCCCACAGGTTTTTGGAGACGCCGTAGGTTTCGTTTCCGCCCTCGATGGGGGCGCGTTCGTCTGTGCGGCCCGTCGCCTCCACAGGCACGCGCGAGAGCAGCGCCATGTCCTGCCCCGTGAACGTGTCCTTGCCCTGCACGAAGTAGACGGTGTAGCCGAGGCCGGCGAGGGATTCGTCCACCAGCATCTGAGCAGCCTCAGCGTTTTCGACTTCGGCCAGCATCACCACATCGGCATCAAGCATCCGCACGATGCGGCCGATGCGGTCGCGATGCTGGCGCGCCTTCTGCGGGTCGCCTTTGTGTGGAAACGTGGCCTGCCCCTCATTGTCCACGCCATCGAACATGAACTCGGCATTGAGCGCGGCAATACGCACGCCCTGGGCGCGGAAGGTGGGTGGCGGCTCGGGCGTGAAGCCGCTGGCCGGATTCACCTCGGCCGGCGGAACGGCGTCGGCGGGTGGGGCCGCTGTGGTGGGTGCGGTCGGCGCGGGGCCCACCGTCACGGGTGCGCAGGCGCGGTAGAACACGACCAGCATCGCGACTGCAAAGACGAGCAGGACGAGGTGGTGCGTGGCGAGGCGGAACGGGCGGGCCATCGGGGCAGAGGAGGCGTGCATGGGGCGGAGGCCGAAGGTGAACGGAAGCGCCCTGTCGAGAGAGGGGCTGGGTGCAGTCAAAATACAGCCAACGAAAAAAGGCATCCCGATTACTCAGGATGCCTTTCAGGTGGATGCCACGCGCTCAGTTGACGTTGGCGTAGAAGCGGAAGCGTGCCGGGTCGATTTCGTCCATCCGGTTAGGCGCGACGGGCTCGTGGCCTTTCGACCAGGCGGGGAAGCGCTGCCCGGCCATGGACTGCTGCGAGAAAAAGTGGCGCGTCGTTTCCGGGAAGGGGCGGCGCGAGGCGTCGGCAAAGCGGACGTGGTGCGCGATGGCGAGGGCCCGCTGGAAACCTCTGGAGTTGGAGTTCACGTCCAGGCCCGTGTAGAAACGGCGCACGCGGCTCTCAGGGTTGAAGGCGCTGAACTGGTAGGGCTGCAGCACGGCCTCCTTGTACGTGGTGGCCCCGCGGAAGCCCGTTTCGATGCGGTTGCGCAGCACCCACGCCACCAGCTCCTGCTCGACGGGCTCCTTGGTTTCGGAGTAGATACAACGAGCCATCCAGAGCGTCTCTTCGTCCACCTGCGCGGCGTTTACGAGGGGCACCTGCGTCGGGTGCTCGCGCATGGCGTCAATAAGCGACATGTCCACGGCTTCTTCCACTGCTGCCTCGTTGGAGGGGAAGAAGGCCAGGGCAAGCGTGTTGTTCAGGAGCGTCTGTCCCTTGCCCGTAAGCGCGAATACCGCGAGGGCGAGAGCAAAAAGCGCGCAGAAAACGGCCTTGGCGTTCTTGTTAAGCATTCCTGGGTGAGTTTCGTGATACAAGTGCGGTGCACGGGGCACGGCGTGGTTTGCAGCGGCTTAGCTGCTGTTTCTATTACTGTTACTACCCGGTCGCAAGTGTGATGTTTCCGATAATCGCCTTTTTAAGTCCTTAATTTTCAGGGCTTTGGCTGCTTGGGGTGTAAGGGTGTAACAGGGCTGCCATTCAAAGGATTCCGCGCGGCTTAGAATGTTGTTCACATTGGACTTCCGGGGTAAATCCTGCCAGTGCTAAAACGGCGCTTTAGGGGGCCTGAGAAGGGAAAGCTTGCGATATGTTGGGACCGTTTGCCCTTCATTCCGCACCTTTTCTCCATGGAGTCTGCGCCCTGCCACGTCGTCGTGGATGCCAACGTGCCTTTTGCCTCCAGTGCTTTCGCTGCTTTTGGAACGGTTCACCTGCTACCCAGTGATGCCATTACGCCAGCGGCGGTGCGGGACGCGGACATTCTCGTCGTGCGCAGCCCCACGCGGGTTGATGCCGCGCTGCTCAGCGGCTCGGCGGTGCGGTTCGTGGGCACGGCCACCATCGGCACCGACCACGTGGACAAATCGTGGCTACGGCGGCAGGGGATCGGGTTTGCATCGGCACCAGGCTCCAACGCCGAGTCGGTCGTCGAGTACGTGCTGGCCTCCCTGCTCGCCGCTTCGGCGCGGCAGCACAGGCCGCTGCGTGGGCTGACGCTGGGGATCGTGGGCGTGGGCAACGTGGGCAAGCGGCTGCTGCCGCGTGCGCAGGCGCTGGGCCTGGAGGTGTTGGCCTGCGATCCGCCACGGGCCCGGCAGGAAGGCGGCGTGTGGGTTTCACTGGAAGAACTGCTGTCCCGCGCCGACCTCGTGAGCCTGCACGTGCCTCTGGCCGCCGACGGTCCGGATGCCACCCACCACCTGATCGGTAGGCGCGCACTCGAAAAGATGCGCCCGGGTGCGTGGCTCGTCAATGCGGCGCGTGGAAGCGTGGTGGACAGCGGTGCGCTGCGCCAGGCGCTGCAAAACGGGCGCGTCGGGGCCGCTGTGCTCGACGTGTGGGAAGGTGAGCCCACACCCGACCCGGCGCTCTTGGCGCGGACGCTGCTGGCCACACCGCACATCGCTGGCTATTCATTCGACGGAAAGGTGCAGGGCACGCGCGACATCGTGCGGGCGGTTGAAGGGTGGGCCGGGCGCGCTGCGGGAAGCTGGGACGCCGCTGCCGCACTCGCGCCGCGGCCAGAGGATAAGCTCGTGCTCACGCCCCCATCCCCCACGCTGCCGGAGCACCAGTACCTGTACGCCCTCGCCCGGCAGATGTACGACGTAGAGGCCGACGATGCCCGGATGCGCCGGCTGCTGGCCCTGCCGCCCGAAGCCCACGCTGAATATTTCCGAAGCCTGCGCCGTGACTATCCGCGCCGCCGCCGG
The DNA here is from genome assembly GCA_965365405.1 of uncultured Rhodothermales bacterium. GTDB lineage: Bacteria > Bacteroidota > Rhodothermia > Rhodothermales > BA12 > CBDUCD01. Next base: position 13,663 of record CBDUBO010000003.1, read on the forward strand.
TGGGGGTTGTTCACACTGCCGAGCCCCGTGCCGCAGGCGTACCGGCGGGCCGTTGCTGACGGCCTGGGTGTGCAGATGGGTGGATGAGTGGGTTGGTGGCAGGTAGCAGGGTTGCGCCACGCCTTTCTCCCTGCAACGCTGACCGCCCGCCCTCAGTAGCCGTACTCGCGCAGGAACGTGTCTTTGTTGCGCCAGTCGCCGCGCACTTTGACGTGCAGCTTCAGAAAGGCCGGACGGCCCGTGAAGGCCTCGATGTCGTGCCGGGCGCGCGTGCCGACGCGCTTGAGCGCCTGACCGCCCTTGCCGATGAGAATGCCCTTCTGCGAATCTCGCTCGACGACGATCTCGGCGTCTATGTAGTCGCGCGCCTCCTGCTCCTCGAACAGCACGATGTTGACCTGCGTGGCATAGGGCACCTCCTGCCGGAACTGCTGGAAAATTTTCTCGCGTACGATCTCGGCCACGAAAAAGCGCTCCGGGTGCTCGCTCACCTCGTCCTTGGGGTAGTAGGGCGGGCCGAGCGGCAGGCGCTCGACGATGGTGCGCACGAGCGTGTCGAGGTTGTAGCCTTTCTGCGCCGAGACAGGGACGATGGCCTCGAAGGCGTGGGCCTGCCCGTAGGCTTCGGCTTTGGGCAGCGCGTCTTCCTGCGGCAGCAGGTCCAGTTTGGTGAGTACGAGCAGGGCACGGCGGCCTTCGAGCACGCGCAGCATCTCGGTGTCCACCGGCCGCGTGGCGTCGGCCAGGAAGAGCAGCAGGTCGGCCTCGTCAATGCTCTGCTGCACGCTGTCCATCATGCGCTCCTGGAGCTTGTAGCGCGGTTCGAGCAGGCCCGGCGTGTCCAGCAGGATGATCTGATGGCCGTCGTCCGAGAGGATGCCGAGCACGCGGTGGCGCGTTGTCTGTGGGCGCGCGGTGACGATGGAAAGCTTGCGCCCGACAAGTGCGTTGAGTAGGGTGCTCTTGCCCGCGTTGGGCCGCCCCACAAGCGTCACGTAGCCGCTGCGGTGACCGGCGGGAACGGCGTCGAAAGGCTGGAAGTCGTCGGGCATGGCGGTGGGCGCGTTAGAAAGGGAAAGCTCGAAAGCCGAAGGCAAGGTAGCTACGCGGCCTTTACCAGTCGTGCCATCTCGCGAACGGCAGCCGGCAATCCGACGAACAGGCTCTGGGCGATGACGGCAAAGCCAATCGAAACTTCGGCGAGGTGGGGCATGGCGGCGTGGAAAGCGGCCCAGTTCTGGTAGTCGAGCCCGTGCCCGGCGTGGACGTGCAGGCCAAGTTGATGCGCGCGGCGGGCACCCTCGGCCAGACGCTGCAGCACCATATCGCGGTCGGCTTCTGTGACGGCGTTGGCATAGTCGCCCGTGTGTAGCTCGATGGCGTTGGCCCCTACCTCGGCGGCAGCCTCGATCTGGTGCGGCACCGGATCCACGAACAGCGCCACCTCGGCGATGCCCGCGTCGTAAAAGCGTGGGATGATGCTTTCCAGGCGGCGGCGGTGCGCCGCTACGTCCAGCCCGCCTTCGGTTGTCACCTCTTCCCGGCGTTCGGGCACGAGCGTGGCGAGCGCGGGCCGGGTTTCGAGGCAGATGGCGACGATCTCTTCGGACAGGCTCAGCTCGAAGTCGAGCTTGGTGGTGACGGCCTCTTTAAGTCGCTCCACGTCCCTGTCGGTGATGTGGCGGCGGTCCTCACGCAGGTGGAAGACGATGCCATCCGCGCCGGCTGCTTCGCACGCGAGGGCCGCCGCTACGGGATCGGGAAACGACTCGCGGCGCGCATTGCGCAGCGTCGCTACGTGGTCAATGTTGATGAGCAGGCGCGTCAAGGCAGTGGAGCAACCCGAAGGGGGGTTGGGGGTCTTGAAGGGGCGAAACAGGGGCCGCCTAACGCAACGATAAGGGGATTGTTTGTGGCGTGAACGTGCTATAAGTGGGGCTGCTGGGGTGGAGAGGGCCAACGGGGGCGGCAACCTGCCCACAATGCCAGCGGCCCTGCAGCCGCTGGTTGCATTTCCAGAAACCCGGCCTGTATTTTCGTCGCGGCCTGCGCACGCCCTGTTCGGAGGCCGCACCAGCGGCTCTCTCACCCCCCAACGTCTCGACTTCTCCCGACTGTTACTATGAGCAACGGTGTTCGAACCGCTCTGCAGGCTCTTCTCCTGCTCGTCATTGTTGGGCTGGGCTACTGGCTCTACCTGTCCATCACCGAGCCGTGGGCGGCCGTGCAGCGCCAGGAGGCGATGACGCAGCGCGTGCGCGACCGGATGCTGCTCAACCGCACCGTCCTCATTCGCTTCAACGAGCTCAACCGCCGTTTCCCGCAGACGCTCGACTCGGTGCTGATTTTCGCCCGCACGGACTCGGCGCTCGTGGCCGGGCGCGACAGCCTCTTCGGCGCGGGCTTCAACATCGACTCGCTCATCTACTCGCCGCGCACGGGCAACCGCTTTCTCTACACCGCCTCCGACACGGCGCGCCCGGCCTACTACAAGCTGACTGACCCGGACAACCCGGACGATTTCATCGGCACCGATCAGGGCGAAGTCACGCGCATCAACGCGGCATCCTGGGAGTGAACCCGGCTGCCGCCGGCCTTTCAGCGCCGCTCGCCCCTCAGCATGGAGAGCAACATTCACGCGGGCATTGAACTCGACGGCCCCGTGCTGCGCTACGCGGAGGTGGAGCGTGTAGGGGGCCAGGCCCGGCTCTTGCGGCTGGGCGAGTGCGACTTCCCGTTCGACCCCTTCGTCGCCCTCCGCGATGGCGATGCCGAGGGCATGGACATTCTCCAGGAAGCGCTGGGCGACGTGTTCAGCGGCTCGCAGGCCGATGGGTTGCGTCTGGCACTCCATCCAAGCAAAGTGCTCACGTGGCTGGCCCCGTTCCCCAAGACGCTGGCCTATGCCGAGCGCAACGCCCGGCTGCGCCGCGAAACGGCGCTCATGGCAGGAGGGGCGGAGGCCCCGGAGATGAACCTGACGATGCAGGCGCTCTACACCGCACCGGGCGCGGCGGGGGAAGCCGTGGACTGGGTGCAGGTGGTGGCGCTGCCGCGCGAGATGCAGAGCCGCGTGGAACAGGCCAGCCGCGCGCTCGCCCGCCCTGGTAGCCGCGTGGGGCTGAGCACGCAGGGCACGGCCACTGTGGTAGGCGCGCTGGGACGCATGGCGACGGCAGAGCCGGACAAACCCATCGTGTGCGGACTGGGCCTCTACGCCGATTTTACCGAGTACATCGTCGTGCGCGACGGAAACCCCGTGCTGAGCAGCGCGGGGGAGGCGTTACGCGGCACCGACGCCCTGTTCGTGCTGCTGCGCCTGCTCAAGCAGCTGGGGCAGGGCGCGCATCAGGTGGGCGGGCTCTACGTGTACGGCAGCGCCGCCAACCGCGACACCGTGGCCGCGCTGCCTTCCGTTTTCGGCAGCCCCGCACGCCCCATCAATCCGCTGCGCACGCTCATGGTCGAAGATCCGGACGCTGCCGATCCCTACGAGGCCTCTGCCTACGCGCCATGCGTCGGCGTAGCGTTGTAGGCGGATCGCTGGGCTCGCGTGGGTAGTACGCTCGCGTTGCTTGCTCGTTGGCGGGCGCTGCGCGCCCTTATAGGTGGTTGGATGGGGCGATGGTTGAGCGGACTGACGTGCCCTTTCTTCTACCCACGACAGCGAGGCGAAGCCGAGCGTCAACTCACTACCTACTACTTAGCATGCGCATCGTAGGCGGCACGCTGCGCGGACGCCCTCTCAAGGCTCCGCCCGGCCAGGATACCCGGCCCACGACGGATCGGGCACGCGAGGCCATTTTCAACATGGTCGAGGCGCGGATCGGGCTGGACGATGCGCAGGTGCTCGACCTTTTCGCGGGCAGCGGCGCGCTTGGCCTCGAAGCCATCAGCCGGGGGGCAGCTTCCTGTACGTTCGTTGAGTCGAACAGCGCCGCGATGCGCGCGCTGCGCGAAAATGCCCGCGCGCTCGGCGCTGAAGGAGCGTGCTCGTTCGTCCGCGCCGACGTGCTCGCTTTTGCGGCGCGCCCCCCCGGCATCTCTTTCGACCTCATCCTCGCCGATCCCCCCTACGACCTGCCGGTGCTGCCCCACCTGCCGCAGCGACTGCTGCCGCTGCTGGCACCCGAAGGGTTGTTCGTGCTTGAACACGACCGTCGCAACAGCTTTGACGAACATCCGGCGTGGCTGTTGACCCGCCGCTACGGGCAGACCGTGGTGAGTATTTTTGGCTCTGTTGCAGACCTGGACGTGGAGCGGGCGGAGTAGGTGGGTCCTATTCTGCGGCCAGCTCCAAGCGCCCCTTCGCCTTTGCGCCCATGCCCTTTGCCCTTTACCCCGGCACGTTCGACCCCGTGACGTTCGGGCACCTCGACGTGCTGCGCCGTGCCGTGTCGCTTTTCGGAACGGTAGAAGTAACCGTTGCCGTCAACGCCGACAAGCGGACGCTTTTCACCGCCGAGGAGCGTTGCCACCTCATCCGCACCTGCGCCGACGCCGAAGGGCTCGACGGCGTCACCGTGTCGGCGTTCGAGGGGCTGCTGGTGGATTATGCCCGCGCCCGCGGGGCGCGCGTACTCGTGCGCGGGCTGCGTCAGGTGAGCGACTTCGACTACGAGTTTCGCATGGCCTTTGCCAACCGCCGCCTGGAGCCCGACCTCGAAACGGCTTTTCTGATGACGAGCGAAGCGCACGCTTTCGTCAGCGCCTCCATCGTGCGCGACGTGTACCGCTGGCAGGGCGACGTGTCCCTGTTCGTGCCCCCACCCGTCGTGGCGGCGCTCGAAGAAAAACGACAGGACGCAGCACGCCGCCTTGAGTAGTTTCCTGCGGTCCGCTACGGGCCACCGGGAGTGACGCGCCCCGCGACCAACGACGAATGACAAACCTCTCTCTACTATGCCGCTCGACCTGAACCCCAACGTGAAGGCCATGCAACCCTCGGCGACGCTGGCCATGACGGCTCGTGCCAAAGCGTTGCAGCGCGAGGGGCGGCCCGTGATCGGGCTCAGTGCGGGCGAACCGGATTTCGTGACGCCCCAGCCCATTATCCGGGCGGCCGAGCGGGCGATGGAGGAGGGCTGGACGCACTACACCGACAACGCCGGGCTGCCCGAGTTGCGCGCCGCCATTGCCGAGAAACTCAAAAAGGACAACGGCCTCGACTACGCACCTGAGCAGATCTTGTGCTCCAACGGGGCGAAGCAGAGCGTAGCGCAGGCCATCCTCGCGCTCGTGCGTCCGGGCGACGAGGTGTTGCTGCTGGCGCCTTACTGGGTGTCGTACCCCGAAATGGTGCGGCTGGCCGGCGGCACGCCCGTCGTGCTCGAAGCCACGGCCGAAACCGAGTACAAGATCACCCCGGCACAACTCGAAGGCGCGCTCACGGCCAGAACCCGGATGCTTGTCTTCAACTCGCCCTCCAACCCCACCGGCGGGGTGTACACACGCGCCGAGCAGGAAGCCCTCGCCGCCGTGCTGCGCGGCCATCCGGACGTATTCGTGCTTTCAGACGAGATCTACGAATACGTCGTCTTCGACGCCGAGCACGTTTCCTTCGGCGCGCTCGATGGCATGAAGGCGCGCACCATCACCGTCAACGGGTTCTCGAAAGGCTACGCCATGACAGGCTGGCGCTTGGGCTACCTCGCCGCCGAGGCCGACATCGTCAAGGCGTGCGCCAAGGTGCAGAGCCAGTTTACGAGCGCGCCCTCCACCATCTCGCAGAAAGCAGGCGTGGCGGCGCTCAAGATGAGTCCCGAACCCATCCAGGAGATGGTCGCCGCCTTTCGCGCCCGCCGCGACTTTCTGATGGAGCGGCTGAGCCGCATCGAGGGCATAGTGCTGCCCCGGCCGGAAGGGGCGTTCTACCTCTTCCCGGACGTGTCGGCTTTTTTCGGGCGCGAGGTGGACGGTCGGCTCATCGAAAGCGCCGAAGAGCTGTGCTTCTACCTGCTCGAAAAACACGACGTGGCGCTCGTGCCGGGCGAAGGTTTCGGCTCGCCGCGCGGTCTGCGCATCTCCTACGCCGCCTCGATGGACGAACTCCGCACCGCTGCCGACCGCATCGAAGCGGGGCTGAACGCGTTGAGGTAAAGGAAACATCCAGTAGCAACACGACGGCTACTGACCGGGAGTGCAGGGGCTACGACGCGCTGATTTGCCGCCGCGCGTTACCCGTCTTCTTGCCCTTGCCATTCACGCCACCTGAAAGCGCTGCCGGGGATTTCACGTTCCGGTGTAGGGTGGGCCTGATTCTTGCCGGGTATATTGACCGAAAGATTCAGGGGGTGTCAGGCGGTTTTTGAACAGGCAGGCTGCCGCCCCTCAAAGGGTACGTTTAGTCTCTAAAGCACGACAACTATATGTGTGGTATCGTTGGATATATCGGGCGCAAGCGCGCCGATGAGATCCTGCTCAGCGGCCTTCAGCGCCTCGAATACCGGGGGTACGACTCGGCAGGCGTCGCTATTCTCAATGGCGACCTGAAAGTGCGCAAGCAGAAAGGCAAAGTGAGCGGGTTGGCGCAGGCCCTCGAAGCCGGCGGCGGCCTGGAAGGCACCCTTGGCATCGGGCACACGCGGTGGGCCACGCACGGCTTCCCCTCGGATGCCAACGCGCACCCGCACACGTCCGCCTCGGGCGATTTCGCGCTCGTGCACAACGGCATCATCGAGAACTACGGCACCCTGAAAGCCCGCCTGGAGCGTGACGGCTACACCTTCCGCAGCCAGACCGACACCGAGGTACTCGTTCACCTCATCGACGACGTGCGCAAAAAGACGGGCCTGGCGCTTGTAGAAGCCACCCAGCAGGCACTCACGCAGGTGACGGGCACGTACGGCATCGCCGTGATTTCGGCGGAGAACGGCGGCACCCTCATCGGCGCGCGCAAGGGCAGCCCGCTCATCATGGGCGTGGGCGACGACGAGTACTTCCTCGCCTCCGACGCCGCGCCGCTCGTCGAGCACACGCGCCGCGTCGTCTACCTGAACGACGGCGAGATGGTGGTCATGAACCGCTTCGGCTACAAGGTGATGACCGTCGAGAACGTGCCGCTTCAGAAGGAAGTGCAAGAGTTGGAGATGGACTTGGAAGCCATCGAGAAGGGCGGCTACGAACACTTCATGCTCAAGGAGATCATGGAGCAGCCCGACGCGCTCGAAAACTGTATGCGCGGGCGCATCCGGCTGGACGACAACTGCATCAAGCTGGGCGGCCTGCACAGCGTCATCGACACCATTCGCGCAGCCGAGCGCATCGTCATCTGCGCCTGCGGTACGTCGTGGCACGCCGCGCTCGTGGGCGAATACCTCATCGAAGCCCTCGCCCGCATCCCCGTCGAGGTCGAGTATGCGAGCGAGTTCCGCTACCGCAACCCCATCCTCCGCAAGGGAGACGTGGTGTTCGTGATCTCGCAGTCCGGCGAAACGGCCGACACGCTGGCCGCCGTGCGGCAGGCACGGCAGGAAGGCATTCCCGTCATCGGCATCGTCAACACCGTCGGCTCGACGATTGCGCGCGAGACGGACGCGGGTGTGTACCTGCACGCCGGCCCCGAAATCGGCGTGGCCTCGACCAAGGCGTTCACCGCGCAGGTGACCGTCTTGACGATGATCGCCCTCCGCCTGGCCGAGGGCCGGACGCTGACCGACGCCGAGATGCAGGAAGCGCTCCAGCAGCTCGCCGCCGTGCCTGATCAGATCCGCGAGGTGCTCAAGCAGGACGACGCCATCAAGGAACTGGCAAAGGTGTACCGCTACGCCTCCAACTTCCTGTTTCTGGGGCGCGGCTACAACTTCCCCGTCGCCCTCGAAGGCGCGCTCAAGCTCAAGGAAATCTCTTACATCCACGCCGAGGGCTATCCGGCGGCGGAGATGAAGCACGGGCCCATCGCCCTCATCGATCGGTTTATGCCCGTCGTGTTCATCGCCATGAAGGACGCGACGTACGACAAGGTCGTCTCGAACATCGAGGAGGTCGTGGCGCGGCAGGGCTCGGTCATCGCCATCACGGACGAGGAGAACCACGAACTCGACCGGCTCAGCGAGGCCGTCATCAGAATCCCGCGTGCAGCCGACTTCCTGCTGCCGCTCCTGACCGTCGTGCCGCTGCAACTGCTCTCGTACCACGTGGCCGTGCTGCGCGGCTGCAACGTGGACCAGCCCCGCAACCTCGCCAAGAGCGTGACGGTGGAGTAAGTTGGGAGTGCCGAATGCAAGTACCGAAGGCCGGTGAACCCGTGGTTCACCGGCCTTTCTGTTTGTAAACCCCATCGTGCGCTTTCATCGAACGCGGAGCGGCTTCTGGTGGCGTGCGTAGTTTTCGGCCCCGCTCCAGCCCTTTGCGATGAAAGAATACCTCGCCCGCACGCTCCGCACCGTCCTGGACGGCCTGGGCGTGCCTGATGATTTCGCGCCCGAATTCGAGACGCCCGGCAACCCTGAACACGGCGACCTCGCCACCAACGCGGCCCTGCAACTGGCCCGCGTGCTGCGCCGCGCGCCCCGCCAGATTGCCGACGATCTGGCCGCGCGGCTGCGCGAAACGCTCGACCCCGACCGCGTGGCCGCCGTCGAAGTGGCCGGGCCGGGTTTCCTCAACTTCCGTTTCTCCGACCGGTACCTCGCCGCCGCCCTCGCCGACATTCGAGCGCAGGGAGCAGCGTACGGAAGGTCGGAGGCAGGGCAGGGCAGAAAGGTGCTCGTCGAGTTCGTCTCAGCCAACCCCACCGGGCCGCTCACCGTCGGCCACGGGCGCAATGCCGTGCTGGGCGACACCGTGGCTGGTTTGCTCGAATGGGCGGGTTATCAGGTCACGCGCGAGTATTATTTCAACGATGCCGGGCGGCAGATGCGCGTGCTGGGGCAGAGCGTGCAGGCGCGCTACCAAGCCCTCGCTGACCCGAACCTACCGACAAAGACGATCGCGGTGGGCGACGGCGAAACCGTGGAGGTACCCGCCACCTTCCCCGACGACGGGTACCTGGGCGGATACATTCAGGACATCGCCCGCGAGCTTTACGAAAAGCACGGGGACACCCTTGCCGGTGCTGAAGACGCGCAGCCCTTTAAAAAGGCCGCACAGGACGCCATCTTTGCGGACATCGAGCAGACGCTTGCGCGGCTGGGCGTGGTGATGGACACGCATTTCAACGAGAACAGCCTCTACGAAAGCGGAGCCGTGTGGCAGGTAGTGGAGCGCTTGAAGGCGCAGGGGTACGTAGAGGAGCGTGATGGAGCCACGTGGTTTTTGACCTCCCGCTTTGGCAAGACCGGGCGCGACGGCGAACTGGCTGATACGGTGATCGTCAAGTCGAGCGGCGAGCCCACGTATGTGCTGCCCGACATCGCCTACCACATCGACAAGTTCAGGCGTGGCTTTGACCTCTCGGTTGACATTTTCGGGGCGGATCACATCGCCACCTATCCCACCCTCCTGCGTGCCCTGGAGGTGTTGGGGTACGATACCAGCCGGGTGGACGTAGTGATCTACCAGTTCGTGACACTCGTGCGCGGCGGCGCGCCCGTCAAAATGAGCACGCGCAAGGCCAACTACGTCACCCTCGACGAGTTGATGGACGAGGTGGGTGTGGACGTGACGCGCTTCTTCTTCCTGATGCGGGCACCCGGCACGCACCTGGAGTTCGACCTCGACCTGGCCAAGGAGGCGAGCGACAAAAACCCCGTTTTCTACCTTCAGTACGCCCATGCGCGCATCTGCTCGATTCTGCGCAAAGCGGAAGAGATAGGCCTGAGTACCGTAAACGCCGACCTGAGCCTGCTTACGCAAGGGGCAGAGGTGGCGCTCATCAAAGCACTTTTGCCCTTGCCCGAAGCGATCGGGCGGGCGGCAGCAGCGCGCGAACCTCACCTGCTCACCGTGTACCTGCGCGACGTGGCCGTGGCTTTTACGCAGTTTTATGGGGCGTGCCGCATCATAGGCGAGGCAGAAGCGGTGGCCACGGCCCGCCTCGCCCTGGCCGACGCGACGCGGCAGGTGCTCGCCAACGGGCTGCGCGTGCTCGGCCTGAACGCACCGGAGAAGATGTAAGGGAAGGGGGCCTTTGGAGACGTAGGGAATGGGGAAATGGTCGAGGGAAAGGGAACGGGCGATTGGGGAAATGGTCGAAGCGTAGGGGCACAATTCACTGCGCCCGCGAATGGGCCTGGTGGCGGTAGGGCAGTGCCGTGCTACGCCCGGCACTGCCGTGGCTGGGTCAGTTTAGCACGACAGCTTCGGGGTGGCGGCGCACGGTACGCTTGAGCGCGTCGAGTTGGTGGGCCAGGCGGGCGGTGCGCACCTCGAAGGCCGCGTATTCGCAGCCCGCCAGTTCGTCCAGGTCGCGCGCGAGCAGCAGAAATGTTCTCAGGTCGTCAAGCTGGTTGCGCGTGTTGCGGATGGCGGTGATCAGAACCATGGGGGTGCTGTTGCATCCCCGCGCCAGCGTGGCGGGCATGAGCAGCGCCGCCTGCCGAACCAGATCGGAAAGCTCGCCGAGCTGCCAGCGTGTGGAGGCGCGTAGTACGTCTATGGCAAGCGCGTGCGCCTGCTGCCACGCCTTGAGGGTGCGGAAATCTTGCATACCAGAAAGGGAGTCATATCAGGTTGGCAAAGACCCGCAGCATGCCGTCGTGTAACCCCATCCGGCACGGGTTCTTCGCGCGGCCCTATCTTGCGGCCTGCCCAAACGTGCCCGTATGATTGCCTCCTCCGCGCTGCGCGTCGCCTATCAGGGAGAGCCGGGTGCGTACAGCGAAGCTGCGGCCCACCGCCTCTTTCCTGACGCCGAGCTGCAAGGCCACGCCTGGTTCGATGGCGCGTTCGAGGCTGTCGTGAACGGAGAGGCAGCGCACGCCGTCGTGCCCATCGAGAACACCCTGTTCGGGAGCGTGCACCCGGTGTACGACCTGTTGCAGAGGCATCCGCTTGCCCTCGTGGCCGAAGCGTGGCATCGTGTGCAGCACTGCTTGGTAGCCCTGCCCGGCACCCGGCTGGAAGTGCTGCGCGAGGTGCGCTCGCACCCGCAGGCACTGGGCCAGTGCGCCGCGTTTCTGCGCGACCGCTTGCCGCAGGCCATCCCGGTTGCGGTGCACGACACCGCAGGGGCCGCCCGTATGGTGCGCGACGAGAATCGGCCCGATGTGGCCGCTATCGCCTCGCGCCGGGCTGCCACGGTGTACGGACTGAACGTGCTGGCCGAGGGCGTCGAGACGCACCCGGACAACTTCACCCGCTTCGTCGTGCTCGCTGCCCACGCCGCCTTCCCAGCGCCGGGCGTGGCGTGCAAAACCAGCGTCGTCTTCAGCCCCCGCCCGGACGGGCTGCTGGCTGCCCTCGCCGCTTTCGGTACGCGCGGGATAGCCGTCGTGCGCGTCGAGTGCCGCCCGCGGGAGGGGCATCCCTTCCAGCACGCCTACTTTGCCGACGTCGCCGGGGCAGCGCACGACCCTCCGTTGCAGCAGGCCCTGGCTGAGCTGGAGCACGTGGCCGAGGCGGTACGCGTGCTGGGGTGCTACCCTGCCGCCGCACTGCCCCGGCGTATCTTGCCCTAAACCCTTCGCGTTCGTGTCGCTCGCCTATTCCCTGCGGGAAGGAATCGCCGGATTCCGCCGCGCACCCTTCGCCGCTTTCGCCGCTACGAGCGCCCTTGTCGTCGCCCTCGTCCTCATCGGGGTGATGACGTTCGTGGGCTACCAGTACCAGCTCGCGGTGGACTTTCTGCGGGAGCGGGTAGGTGAGATCGAGGCGTTTCTCGATCCCATCTCGGATGCCGAAGGGCGCGTCCTCGCGGCCCGCGTGGGATCCCTGCCTGGCGTGGCCGGCGTCGTGTATGTTTCGCAAGAGGAAGCGCGCCGCATCTTTGCTGAGGAGTTTGGTGAAGATGCCTCCGTCTTCGACGCCGACGAGTTTTTGCCCGCCTCGATCCGCGTGCAGGTGGTACCGCGCTACGCCAGCGTGGACAGCCTGCGGCACGTGAAGGCGCGGCTCGAAAGCCTGAACGGGGTCGAGGAGGCCGTCTTCGACGAAGACTTATTGCTGCGCGTCACGCAGAACCTGCGGCTCGTCTCGCTCGTCGGCATCGTGCTGGCGTTCCTGGTGGTGCTGGCCGCCCTGTTTCTCGTTGCCAACACCATCCGCCTGACGGTGTACGCGAGGCGGCTGCTCATCCGTACGATGAAGCTGGTGGGGGCCACCGACCGCTTTATCCAGCGGCCTTTCGTGATGGAAGGTCTGTTGCAGGGCCTGGTGGCGGGCGTGCTGGCGGGGCTGCTACTCTGGGCGCTCTATATGGCAGCACCAGAG
>CBDUBO010000004.1:0-19675 GCA_965365405.1 uncultured Rhodothermales bacterium
AGAGCTTGCGCAGCAGCGGCGTCAGGTACACCTCAGTGTACTGGCCGAAAAACTCCTCGATGATTTCGAGTGCCTTGAGCTGTCCGTCGTCCTCAATGGTCGTGTACGTCACGTCGCGGCGAGCCAGCGGGGCGGCTTCGGCGAGTTCGGGGCGCGCGGCGTCTGGCACGAGTTCGAAAAGCGACATCACGCGGTCCTGATCGTCGAGCAGGACCGCGGCGCGGTTGCGCAGCGCCTCGACGGACACGAGCACGACCTGCCGCCCTTCGCTCTTGACGCGGCGCAGCAGGGGCTGGTAGAGGCGCTGCCCCGTCACGACGACGACGCGCCGCAGGTCGGGCCGGGTGGCGAGCAGAGCGGTGCCGTCCATGGCCAGTTCGAGTTCGGAGGCGTTGCGCTGGCTGTTTTCGCACGAGAGCACGGCGCGCGCGCCGAGGGCAAGCACGTCGCGGACGGCTTCGCGCGGCGTCTCCTGGTCGGCATAGACGTTGAACACGACGACCTGCGCGTTCATCTGGCGCTGAAGAAGCGACACGAGTGCTTCGAGGGCATCGGTAAAGGCGGCGTCCGCACTGCTGCTGCGCCCCAGCCGGGCACGCAGCACGCCGCACACGTCCTCGTAGTCCACGAGCAGCGCCGTGGGCAGGGTGGGATAGCTTCTAATGTTACGCATGGTGTGGTGGTGTTAAAGCGTCACGGGGACGGGCGACGGGCTGGCGTCTAATTCCAGCACCGTCAGGTTATTGTTGGTATAGATGCAAATGTCGGCGGCAATGCCCAGGCCGTGCTCGACGAGTTGACGGGCGCTGAGGTGGTCGGCACCGGCCTTCAGCATCCCGCGCGTGGCCGCGAGCGCGTAGGAGCCGCCCGACCCGATGGCTACGATCTGGTCGTCGGGTTCGAGCACGTCGCCGTTGCCGGTGATGAGCAGCAGGCGGTCGGGCGCGGCCACGGCCAGCATCGCTTCGAGGCGGCGCAGGTACCGGTCGGTGCGCCAGTCTTTGGCCATCTCCACGGCGGCGCGCGTCACGTTGCCGCCGAACTGCTGAAGCTTTTCCTCGAACCGCTCGAAAAGGGTGAAGGCGTCGGCGGTGGCGCCAGCAAAGCCGGCGAGGATCTTGCCGTCGGCGAGGGGGCGCACCTTGCGCGTGTTGTGCTTCATGACGGTGTTGCCCACAGTGGCCTGCCCGTCGGAGCCGAGGGCGACCTTGCCGTTGTGCATCACGCCCAGCACGGTAGTGCCGTGTATTACTGGAGAAGACATGGAAAGAGGGGATTGCGAGGGGTTGGAGGCTGGAGCGGTCTTGCCAGTCTCCAGACTCCAACCTCGCGGCGGTTGCGTGCCGCGCGCGTCCTGATTATTGAGAAAGCGCGGCGAGTGCGTTGACGAAATCGTCCTGCGCCTGCCGCACGTCGCGGGTGGGAACGACGTAGTGGTTGCACATGAGCGAGAAAGCGAGCCTGCGCCCGTCGGCCGTGGTGACGTATCCGGCCAACGAGGAGACGCCGCCGAGCGAGCCCGTCTTGGCGCGCACCTGGAGCCGCGCCGGGCCCTCCTGGAAGCGGCTGCGCAGCGTGCCATCCACGCCGCCGATGGGGAGCGAGCGGTAGAACACGCCCCGCGCCGTCGTGTCGGGGTGGGTGTGCAGGTAGCGCAGAAGCGACACGCTCATTTCGGGCGTGACCCAGTTGCCGCGCGAGAGGCCAGAGCCATCTACCAGGCGCACGCGGGCCGTGTCGAGCCCGGCGCGGGCAAACGTCTGCATGGCAACGGCCACGCCGCGCGCCGCCGAGCCCATCTCCAGGCTCGTATCCACGGGCGCGGGCAGGGTGCCCAGCGTTTTGAGGAGCAGGTCTGCGTAGAGGTTGTGCGAGACTTTGTTGATCACCTCGACCACGTCCGAGAGCGGGGGTGAGGTGTGCGTGGCCACCTCGCGCAGCGCGCCGTAGTCGGGCCTGGCATCCAGGTCGTCCACGTCGCGGGCCTCGCCTTCGACGCGGATGCCTTCTTTGCGCAGCACTTCGCGCAGCACGTAGGCGAAGTACGCTGTCGGGTTCTCGACTGTGAGCGACTCCTCGTCCGTCACGCCGGCTCCCACTTCGGAGGTGAGCACGATGCGGTTGGTGCCGCGCGCCCGCTCGTACCCCTCCTCGATACCAAAGCCCGACGGCCGCGTCATCGTCTCGTTGATCATCTGCACGTACGTCGTGTTGCCCGGCTCCCACGTGACGCGGGCGGGCCGCCCGGCGCGGTGGCCCCGAATAGACACGTCCACGCAGTTGTCGTTGAACGAGAGCGCGCTCAGTTGGGCCGAGTACCAGTACGTTTCATCGTCCCAGTTCCAGCCGTAGCCGAGGGGCACGTCGTCGAACAGGTCGTCGTCGCCCACCACGTCACCCGTGATGCGGGTGATGCCCTGGCTTTTGAGTTGCCGTGCCCACTCGCGGAACAGCGCCGTGCGGTCGCCTCCGTTGAAGCGCCCGCCAATCACGGGGTCGCCACCGCCGCGCACGACGAGGTTGCCCTTCAGCGTGCCGCCCGAAACCGACCCCTGCGTGTAAAGCCGCGTCACGAACGTGTAGTCGGCCCCGAGCAGGTCGAGGGCAGCGGCCGTGGTGTACAGCTTGGTGTTGGAGGCAGGGACGAAGCTCTTGCCCGCGTTGCGCTGGTAGAGCGTGTCTCCGGTGGCGGCGTCCACGACGAGGGCCCCCCAGAAGGCGTTGCTGAACGCAGGCCTGTCGAGCACAGCGTCGAGCTGAGAGGGGAGAGCAGCGTGAAGCGCGGGTTGCGCCAGGAGCGGCGGCGCGAGGAATAGAACAATAAAAAGAATCCTCAGCCGCCTGAACGAAAGCAACATATCGGGGAACGGGGGCCTCTGATGAAAACGGTTTCTTAATGTAGCAAACGCAGAGAGGCCCCGATTCGTTTATATGGGAAGTTCGCCGGGGTCAGTCGGCCTCCCTCCCGTCCAACTCAACCAGTTCGGCGTCCCGCTCGGTGAGCACGACGAAGCAGAAGCGCGCCCGGTTGATGGGCGAGGTGGGCCCGATCTCGATGTCGAGGGCGTTGCGGCCCGCGCGCGCCTGCACCTCCACGACGCGCCCGATGGGGAAGCCAGGCGGGAAAACAGACGAGATGCCGCTCGTGACGACGATCATGTCGCGGCGCACGGGCTCGGTGCGCGACACGTTGTCCAGCACGAGCCGGTCGGCACGGCGGCCGTCCCAGCGCACGATGCCCTCGGCCCCGATGGGCAGCACGCGTGCGGGCACGCGGAAGTCGGTATTGAGGTAGGCCATCACGCGGGCGTAACGCGGGCTCACGAGCACGACCTTGCCCAGAATGCCGCGCTCATCGAGCACGGCCATGCCCACCTTTACGCTGTCGTCCGAGCCGGCGTTGATGGTGAAGAAGTTCTGCTGCTGCCCCAGGTCTTTGCCCACGATGCGCGCCAGCTTGAGCGGCACGTCGAGTGTGTCGCGGAAGCCGAGCATCTGCCGGAGGCGCGTGTTTTCCTGGACGGACTCGCGCGCCCGCGCGGCCTCGGCGGCCAGTTCGATGTTTTCGAGGCGGAGGCGCTCGTTTTCACCGAGGGCGCCCAGAAAGCGCCCCGCCCACGAAATCTTGCTCTCCACCCACGCCGTCACCTCCAGCGACTGCGCCCGCAGCCCCATCATGGCCGGCTGGTTGCGGGTGACGAGCACGCCGAAGGAGAGCACGAGGCAGACGCCCAGGGCCACCCAGTCTTGCAAACGGCTCCAGGTGCTGCGGATCATGAACGGGTTGGTTGCGCTCGGCTTTGCCTCGCTGATGGTTGGATGGTTAGATAGGGAGAGGGTAGAATGATTTGCCGGGCGTCAACCACTTTGCCCTCCAACCATCCAACTCACGTCAAGACGCGGCGGAAGCGGTCAATGTCCTCGAGCACGGTGCCCGTGCCGCGTACGACCGCCGTGAGCGGGTCTTCTGCCACATACACGGGCAGGTCCACGCGCTGCCGGATAAGTTGGTCGAGGCCCTTCAGGAGCGCGCCGCCGCCCGTGAGCATGATGCCGCGCTCCAGAATGTCCGAGCCCAGTTCGGGCGGTGTCCGTTCGAGGCAGCGCACGACGGCGGCCACAATCTGCGTCACGCTTTCCTTGAGCGCCTCGCGCACGTCGTCGCTCGAAATGGTGCGCACCTTCGGGATGCCACTCACCAGGTCGCGGCCCCGGATGGTGATTTCGAGTTCAGGCTCCAACTCGACGGCGCTGCCGATCTCGCACTTGACGCGCTCGGCGGTGCGCAGGCCGATGAGGAGGTTGTGGTTGCGCTTGAAATACTGGATGATGGCGCTGTCGAGTTCGTCGCCGCCCACGCGGATGGACTCGTCCACGACGATGCCCGAAAGCGCGATGACGGCGATCTCACTGGTGCCACCGCCGATGTCCACGATCATGTTGCCCACCGGCTCCTCGACGTTGAGCCCGATGCCGATGGCGGCGGCCATGGGCTCGTCGATGAGGTAGACCTGCTTGGCCCCGGCGTGCTCGGCCGAGTCGCGCACGGCGCGCTTTTCGACCTCGGTGATGCCGCTGGGCACGCACACGACCATGCGGCGGATGTTGCTCAGCCACGACGACTTCACCTTCTGGATCAGCCCCCGGATCATCTGCTCGGCCACCTCGAAGTCGGCAATCACGCCGTCTTTGAGCGGGCGGATGGTTTCGATGTCGCGGTGGGTGCGCTCGTGCATCTGCTGCGCCTCGGCGCCCACGGCGAGCACCTTGCGCGTGCTACGGTGGAGCGCGACGATGGACGGCTCGCTGAGCACGATGCCCCGACCCTTGATGTAGATCAGCGTGTTGGCGGTGCCCAGGTCAATGGCAACGTCGTTCGAAAAGTTGAGAAACCCCATGGGGGAGAAGTGTAGGCGTAGTGGTGGGGAAAGATTAGTGGCGGAAGTGCCGCCTGCCCGTGAAGACCATGGCGATTCCCAGCCGGTCGGCGGCTTCGATCACTTCGGCGTCGCGGACGGAGCCGCCCGGTTGCACGACGGCGCGAACGCCGTGGGTGGCGGCTTCGAGCAGGCCGTCTGCGAATGGGAAAAATGCATCGGAGGCTACGACCGAACGGGCAAAATCAAGTTCCGATTTTTTGCCCTTCGACGCGGCAATTTCGACACTATCCACACGGCTCATCTGCCCGGCCCCGATGCCGAGCGTGGCCGCGTCGCGGGCATAGACGATGGCGTTGCTCTTGACGTGCTTGACGACGCGCCAGGCAAAGTCCAGGTCGCGCTGCGCTCCGGCGTCGGGCTGGACGCGGGTGACGACCTGCCAGCCTTCCTGTAGCGCGCCCGTCGGAGCCAGCGCGGCGTCGCGCTCCTGCACGAGTACGCCCCCGACCACGCTGCGCACGTCGGGCCGCGCATCGTCGCGCGCCCACGCCTTCAGGCGGATGAGGCGGCGGTTGGCCTTCTGCTGGAGAAAGTCGAGTACGCCTTCTTCAAACTCGGGCGCGATGACGAGTTCGGTAAAGATGGCGTCCAGCCTTTCAGCCGTCTCGCGGTCGAGCGGCTGGTTCGTAACGACGATCCCGCCAAAGGGCGACTGCCGGTCGGTGCGGAAGGCAGCGTCGTAGGCTTCGGTGAGGGTGGCACGGCTGGCCACGCCGCACGGGTTGGTGTGTTTGAGGATGGCGACCGTCGGGTCGGCGTCTTTGAATTCGTCTATCAGGCCGAGGGCGGCGCTGAGGTCGAGCAGGTTGTTGTAGGAAAGCTCTTTGCCGTGGAGCGTCTCGAAAAAGCGGTGCGCGTCGCCGAAGAAGCGGGCCTGCTGATGCGGGTTCTCGCCGTAGCGCAGCGATTGCACGAGGGGCAGGTGAAGCCGAAAGGCCGGGGCCTCGGCCGGCGCGGCGCGCTCGAAATAGTCGGCGATGGAGGCGTCGTAGGCGGCGGTATGGGCAAAGGCGACGTGCGCCAGGCGGCGGCGGGTGGCCAGCGAAGTCTGCCCGTCCTGCGCCTCCAGTTCGGCCAGTACGTCGTCGTAATCGGCGGGGCGGGTGACGACCGTCGTGAAGAAGAAGTTCTTGGCCGCGGCTCGCACCATCGTCGGGCCGCCGATGTCGATGTTTTCGGCCGCCGTCGCGTCGTCCACATCGGGCCGGGCGGTGGCCTCGCCAAAGGGGTAGAGGTTCACCACGACGAGGTCGATGGGCGTGATGCCGTGCGTCTCCAGCGTGGCCACGTCGTCGGGCGCGTTGCGGCGGGCGAGGATGGCGCCGTGCACGGCGGGATGCAGCGTCTTGACGCGCCCGTCGAGGATTTCGGGGAAGCCCGTGATGTCGCCCGCGTCGAGCACGGCCAGCCCGGCCTCGCGCAGCGCGCGGGCGGTGCCGCCTGTCGAGACGAGCGTGACGCCCATGCGCGCCAGTCCCTGCGCAAACGGCACCAACCCGGTCTTGTCTGAAACAGACAGCAGGGCGCGGCGCACCGGGGCCAGGTCGTCGGGCGGGGGAAGTTCGCGGGGCGTGTGCGTCATTGCGGGAGGTGGGTGGGGTGCGCCTGCTGGTTCAGGTGGAGTGAGGTTCGTCAATTGAAACGCGCCGCCCGTCGAGGCGGACGCGGCCTTCGGCGAAAAGGCGCAGCGCGTGGGGATAGAGGCGGTGCTCCTCGGCCAGCACGCGGGCGGCAAGCGTATCGGGCGTGTCGCCGGGCAGCACGGGCACGACGGTCTGGGCCACGATGGGGCCCGTGTCGTAGTGCTCGTCTACCAAGTGCACTGTTGCGCCGGAGGTACGGACGCCAGCGGTCAGCACGGCTTCGTGGACGCGGCGCCCGTAAAGCCCGTGTCCGCCGAAAGCCGGCAGCAGCGCGGGGTGAATGTTAACGATACGGCCCGCAAACGCGCGGACGACGGATGGTGGAATCTTCTTCAAGAAGCCGGCGAGGGCGATGAAGTCTGCGCTGTGGGCATCGAGCAGGCTGAGCAGCGCCGCGCCGTAGGCGTCTTCGTCGGCGAAGTCGCGGGGCGCGCAGACGGCGGTGGGCACGGCGGCGGCGCGGGCACGCTCCAGGGCCCCGGCACCGTCGCGGTCGGAGACGAGCAGCACGCACCGGGCAGGCAGCGCGCCCTTCTCGATGGCGTCGAGGATAGCAGCGAAGTTGGACCCACCGCCGGAGGCGAAAACGGCAAGCTGCATGGCTCAGGCGGCAGCGTCGCCCGGGGCAACGACGGGTTCGAGAAGGGTCAGCGAGGCCGCCGGCCCATCCACGCGCAGGCCGGCCCGCACGCCGATGGGGAGGGTGTTCTTGACGGGGAAATGCCCGTAGAGCAGCCCGCGCGCCACGGGCACGTCCAGATCGCGCAGGTAATGATCGAGCACCTCTTCGAGCGGCAGGAAGGGGCGGTCGTGAACGGGCTCCCATTCGGTGAAACCGCCCAGCACGAGCCCACCGAGCTTTTCGAGGATGCCCGAGAGCTTGAGCTGGGCCAGCAGGCCGTCCACGCGGTAGGGCTCCTCGCCCACCTCTTCGAGAAAGAGAATCGCGCCCGTAAGGTCGGGTAGGTAGGGCGTGCCGATGAGGCGGGTGATAAGTGACAGGTTGCCCCCCAGCAGCACGCCTTCGGCCTGGCCGCTGCGCACGCCTTCGAGCGTTTCGCCGCTCGGACCGGCGAGGGGGCCGGTGTAACCGTCGCGTGCGAGGGCCCAGAAAAGGGCTTCGCTCTTTTCGTCCGGGGCGTCCCACTCGACGGCCACCATGGGGCCGGACAGGCTGGGCAAGCCAGCTTTCGCGTAGAGCGCCAGTTGCAGCGCCGTGATGTCGCTGTAGCCGACGACCAGCTTGGGGTGCCGGCGCACGGCCTCGTAGTCTATGTACGGCAGCAGCCGGAGCGCGCCGTAGCCGCCGCGCACGCACACGAGGGCGCGGGCCTCGGGGTGGCGCAGGGCGCTGTTGAACTCTTCTATGCGGATGCCGTCCGGCCCGGCGAGAAAGCCGTGGGGCGAGAAGTCGGCGCGCAGCGTCTCGACGACGTAGCCGCGCTGCCGCAGCGTGTTGAGTCCGGCGGCCAGTCGGCGCGGGTCGAGCGGGGCGCTGCCGGGGGCGACGGCGAGGATGCGGCTGCCGGGCGCGAGGGGAAGGGGTTTGAGCGCCATCAGAGCCACCGCTTCTTCTTGAAGTAGAGTACCATGCCCACGGCGACGCACAGCATGGCCCCGAGGGCAATGGGGTACCCCCAGCGCGCGTGCAGTTCGGGCATGTGGTCGAAGTTCATCCCGTAGAGGCCGGCAATGAAGGTGAGCGGGATGAAGATGGTGCCTACGAGCGTGAGAAACTTCATCACCTCGTTCATGCGGTTGCTCAGGCTCGACATGTAGAGGTCAGTGAGGCTCGACATCAGGTCGCGCATGGACTCAACCACGTCAATCACCTGCACGGCGTGGTCGTAGGTGTCGCGGAAGAACGGCCGCGTCTCGTCGTCAATGAGCGGCGAGTCAGCGCGTTCGAGCTGAGCCAGGAGTTCGCGCACGGGCCAGGCGGCGCGGCGCAGAAAGACGAGTTCGCGGCGCACGGCCAGCATCCGCCGCTGCGTCGCGTCGTCGGGCTCGCGCATCACCTCGGCTTCGAGGCTTTCGATGAGGTCGCCCATCGCTTCGAGCGTGCCGAAGTAGCCGTCCACGATCACGTCCACGAGCGCAAAGGCGAGGTAGTCCGAGCCTGCGGTGCGGATGCGCCCCCGCCCGACGCGCACGCGCTCGCGGACGGGCTCGAATACATCGCCGGGGTCTTCGAGAAAGCACAGCAGCCAGCCCTTGCCCGCCACGATGCTCACCTGCTCCGACCGTACCGTTTGCGCCGCCGCGTCGAAGGTGAGCATGGGCAGCACCAGGTACAGGTACGGGTGGTACGGATCGCACTTGGGCCGCTGCGTGGTGTTGGCGATGTCCTCCTGCACAAGCGGATGGATGCCGAAGCCCCGCCCCAGCGCCTCGATGGCTTCGGGGTCGTGCACGCCGTCAATGGTGATCCACTTGGTGCCGGGCGCGTCTTGCAGGGCGATGGCCTCCTCGACGCTTTCCAGCGGGCGCTCCTCAACGCCTTCGGCGCTGTAGCGCATCAGGTGCAACCGGACGTGGTGCGCGCGCTCCGCGCCGATGTGGACGACCGAGCCGGGCGACATCCCGCGCTTTTTTCCACTCGGGCGCAGCAGCCGCCGCGAGATGGACTCGACCGCAGTGAGACCCAGCATCAGACCTGGTGGGGCGGTGGGCCGAAGCGCTCGGTGTAGGGGTCGGGCGTGGTGCTCGCGGGCGTGGTGGCGCGTGGGGCCGTCGTCACGACCGTCGTGGTCGCGGGCGCGCTGTGCAGCTCTTTTTCCAGCTTGCGGGCGCGCCGGCGCGCCGCCCAGCCGCCCGGAGCCGCCGCCAACATCCCCACGATCACGCCGATGCCCAGCGTCGTCAGCAGGATGATGGCCGTCGAGCCGGTGACGATGTAGGGGCCGAGCCGGACGGGAATCTCCGCCGGGTTCTGCAACGCGAACACCACCGCGACGACGGCGATGACAAGGGCCAGAATGAGGGCAAAGCGCATGGCCTGAGGGCGTCGGGTGATGAGGCAAAATACGCTGCCCCTCCTCAAACCGCTACACGCGCCGCCCCTTCCATTCCACGCGCCGGAAGAGGTGGGCCAGGGCCGAGTCCATCTGCAAGGCGGCGCCGAGGGCAAACGATAGCGGCGCGAAAAGGGTGAGCCAGGGCGAAAAGCGCCCGATTCGGTCCGTGGTGGCTTTGAGGCCGTAGATGCTGAGCAGGAACCAGGGGGACACGAGCGGGGCCAGCACGGTGACGGCGACGTAGCAGGGCCAGAGCAGCGCGAAGCGCAGCGGTGTGCCGCCCAGCATCAGGTAAGCGTTTTTGCGAAACCCGCGCCAGGCGTCGGCCAGGTCGCGGTACATGTGGATGTACACCTCGCGCTGCACGTCCACGAGGTAGCTCACCACGCCCCGCGCGCGGAAAAAGCGCCCGATCTCCACGTCTTCGAGCACCTTGTCCCGGACGGCCTCGTGCGGCTCGTGCTGCCTATAAAGCGGGGCCGCAACAAGCCAGCACTGGCCGTTGAGGGCACCGAGCGAGCGGCGTTCGTAGCGCGGCGCGAGAAACCACGGCAGGCCGGTGAGGATGACGTGGGGGACGAGGCTAACGAGCAACTGGCCGCCGCTTTTCTTCAAGCTCGTCAGGCCGGTCAGGACGCTGTTTTCGGGGAGGGCCAGAAAGCGCTGCACCAGGTTGGCGAGGGCGTTAGGATGGCGCAGCTCCGCGTCGGCGTCGAGAAAGAGGAACAGGTCGCCGTCGGCGTCGCGGGTGGCCTGGTGGAGGGCGTGCACCTTGCCCACCCAGCCCGGCGGTGGGCCCGACCCGCGCAGCACCCGCACGCGGGCGTCGGTCGAGAACACGTTGAGCACGGCTGCCGTGCCGTCCGTCGAGCCGTCGTCATAGACGACGAATTCCGCCGCCGGGTAGCGCTGCGTAAGCAGGGAGGGCATCAGCCGGCCCAGATTTTCTTCCTCGTTGCGCGCCGGGATGAAGACCGTCAGGCGTGGCAGCGGGCTGCCCTGCACCCGCCGCGCGTTGCGCCGCAAATACAGGACGTTGCCAATGAGAACCGTCCAGAAAAAAGCGTGGACGGCGGCGATCAGGATGAGGAGCACAGGCGGGGGGTGAGCGAAAGCAGCGGCGGGTGGGTCAGGGAGGCGAGAGCAGAAACTCGCGGTAGAGGCGGGGCGGCCCGGCAGCCAGCAGGCGGGTGCGCATCGGGTCGGCGGCGGGGTCGCCCAGCTTGCGCAGCGTGTACCACGTCCACAGGTCGGCTTCGAGCGGGGAGACGCCGCCGTGCGGCTGCTGCGCGGCCACGCGCCGCAGCAGCCGGAAACGCGCGAGCGCCGCGCGCGCATCGCCCCCCGCGATGGCGGGCTTGAAGAGCAGCGACTGTCCGTCCACGAGCAGCACGAACACGTCGTCCGGGGCGAGGGCACGGGCCTTTTTCATCAGCCGCTCGGCGCGCATCCCGTAGCGCGGCACCAGGTGAAAAGGGGCGCGGGCGGTGCGGTAGCCCCACAGCCCGGCCAGCAGGGCCAGACTACGGGCGCTGCCTTCTTCCAGATCGGCGGGAAGGCCGTCGAGGTAGCGCTCGTCCTGCGTGAGCGGGTAGAGGCGATAGCGGCACAGGAGATCGGCTTCCGGCGTGGTGGGCGCGGCGCACACGCGCTGGAGCGAGGCCACGTCCTTGGCGGCATACAGCGCCTGCGTGGTGTCGGGGAACGTGGTGAAGAGGGCGAGCGAGACGAGAAGGGCGGTCACAGGTAGCGGCGGAAAAAGGGGGCGGCGAAGCGGAAGTCCCAGCGGCTCTCGGGGCCCTGGCGACCCCGGAACAGCAAGGTGGACGGTTCGCGGCGGGTGCGAAGGTCGTGCCAGAGCGCGCTCAGGCGCGCGTGCTCATCGCCCGTGAGGGTAGAATGCGGCGTTCCTGCCTGCATCTTCACAAGGGGCCACGCCCCGCCGTCCCAGGTGGCGTAGAGGGCGACGGGCAGCCACACTTTCTGCGGCAGCAGACCGTCGAGTCGGCGCAGCAGCGTTTCGTCGAAAGGGAGGACGCCGTCTTCGGGCGCGTGGAGGTGGCCTTCGGGGAAATAGACGAGTGCCCAGCCGGGGCCGTCGCGAAAGCGGCGGGCGGTGCCCCGGATGGTGCCCGCGCGCTGCCGGGCATCGTCGGCAGGAAATGGCAGCGCGCCGATGGGGGCGAAAAGGGGAAACCGGTACCAGTCTTCCATCCACGTCAGCGTGCGGCGGCCCAGCAGCTTCGTGGTGACGAGCCAGAGCAAGTAGCCGTCGTAGAAGCTGTGGTGGTTGGCGTAGAGCACGACCGAGCAGTCGGCGGGGACGTGGGGCGGCGGGCCGATCCATTCGACGCGGGCAAACGCCTGCCGCAGCGCCCGCCGCATCAGCCACTCGACGGCGCGGCGCATCACGAGGGTTGCAGCGCCTGGGCGCGCGCGGCGAGCAGGGTGGCCTTGCGCTGTTCGTAGTCGTCGGTGATGAGAAGCTGGGCTTTGCGGCCCAGGGGCACCACGGCGCGGCGCGTGAGGTTGTCGTAGTCGGCGGCGCGGATTTCGTTGAGGATCTCGCGGTACATCCGCCCCGCCGAGGCGATGCCGTGACGCGAAGCCGAGGGCAGGGCCTCCACGGCGGCCAGGCCCCGTGTAAAGCGGACTTCGGCCAGCGTCATGAGGGTTTCGAGCAGGCGCGCGTAGGCGGGCGACGGGGCAAGCGGGGCGCGGGCGAAGCCGTGGGCGGCCAGGGCGTCGGCGGGGAGGTAGCTGCGGCCCAGCACGCGGGCGTCCTCACCCACGTCGCGCAGGATGTTGGTGATCTGCATGGCAATGCCCAGTTCGCGCGCGGGCGCTTCCAGGCGCGCCACATCGTCGCGGTCGGGTACGAGAAAAGGCAGCATCATCGCGCCCACGCAGCCACCCACCAGGTCGCTGTAGCGCAGCAGGTCGGCCTCGCGGGTGATGGGGCGGGCCGTCAGGTCCCACCGCGCGCCTTCGAGCAGGTCGAACAGGGGCGGGGTAAGCAGGCCAAAGCGTGCGTGCACGTCTGCCAGGCGCGTCCACAGGGGCTCGTCGGGCGGCGTGCCGTCGAGGGCGGCGCGCAGGTCGGTTTCGATCGCGTCGAGTTCCTGCAGGGCGGCATCCGGGCCCACTTCGAGCACGCGCTCGTCGGCCACGGTGTCCACACGGCGGCAGAAGAGGTAGAGCGTGGCTACGGGCAACTGCACGTCCGAGGGCAAGAGGCGCGCGGCAAGCGAGAACGTGCGCGAATGGTGCCGAAAGGCGCGCCAGATGTCGCGGTCGGTGAGGGCCATCACGCTTCGAGAGGAACGTCCGGCTCGCGCAGCCGCCCGCGCGCGGCAAGCGCCAGCAGCGGCAGCAGCAGCGCGATGGTGCCGAAGAGGAGCGCCGCCCACAGGTCGTAGAGCGCGCAGATGAGAAGCGGAAAGAGAACGTTGAGCGCGTAGAGGAGCGGGGCCCAGCGGCTCGTCACGCGCAGCCCGCCGCCGATGACCTCGTAGCCCCACGCGATCACGAGCGAGACGACAAACCAGCCCACCCAGTTGCTCGCGGGCATCCCGAAGTAGAAACCGCCATCGGGATACACCCAGAACGGAAACGCCTTGCTCATGGCCGGGTCGAGCGCCACGTCCCACAGCACCATGAACAGGGCCGTCAGGGCGATGCGCTCGTAGCGGCGGGCCGTCAGGCGCGAGGCCAGGTCGAGCGACAAGAGCGACATCGCAAACCACGACGGCGGGATGAGAAACGGCACGTGGTCGAGCAGCTTCGGGCCCAGCCACTCGGTGTAGGCGTAGGGGCCAAAGGGCAGGCCCGTCGAGGTGCCGATGAGTTCGCTCATGCCGCCGACGAGGCAGCCCCAGAGGGCGAAAAACGCCAGCAGCGTTTTGGGATGGTGACGCCAGTAGGCCAGCACGGGGAGCACGGGCAGCAGGGCCATGTACGTCCACGTCGGCGCTTTGACGAGCGTGGGGTAGTAGGGTCCAAAGAGCGTGAGGGTGGACGGAAACAGGCGCAGCAGCAGCGTGCCGGCCACGCTGAAGGCGATGGTGCCGACGAACAGCCACAGAAGCGGGCGGAACAGGCGTTCGGCCACCGGGGGAGCAGGAGGGGCGTCTTGCAGTACGTGCATGGGCGGGGCAGGTGCGCGGGCGCAACGGATGAAGGGGGCGGAGGTGCCGGAGATTCTGTGGGGAATGGAGAAATGAGGACTGGGGAAATGGCAACGGTCAACGGAAGAGAGGCGCGCGCCATCAGGGACAACCCTCATTGACAATTGACTATCGAGGGATGTCGAATTGACCATTCTGTGTACCCCTTCTCGGCGACCAGGGGACGCTATCCGTACTCGATCCCTTCTGCTCCATGCTGGCCGTCCGCACGCCCGAATATTTTCCCCGGCTGGCCTTTCTCGCGCTGGCCGCCCAGGCCGATCGGCTGGTCGTGGCCGATACGTTTCAGTACAGCCGGCAGTCGTTTCAGAACCGCGCTCGCCTCTGCACGCCCGACGGGGCAATGTGGATCACGGTGCCGCTCGTGGGGGGGCAGCACGGGCGCGCCCTCTGCCACGTCGAGGTGGACGACCGGCGCGACTGGCGGCAGACGCACCTGAAGGCGCTGCGCTACAACTACGGCGCGACGCCCTTCTACGCCGAGTACGCGCCGCGTGTGGAGGCGCTGCTCGTGCAGCCCTGGCCCACGCTGGGCGCGCTCAACGTGGCAACGGTTGCTTTTCTGGCCGGCGCGCTCGGCCTCACCACGCCGTGCGAGCGGGCATCGGCGATGACTGGGGCACCCGCCACGCTCGAAGCCGTGCGGGCGCGCTTCGACGCCTCGCTGCTGGCCCTGCCCGACGCCGCTGCCCACGATGGCGCTGCCCCGCTGCGGTGGCACGAGACGCCGCGCCGCCAGCCTTTTCCCGGCCCCTTCAGGCCAGACTGCTCTGCCCTCGACGCGCTATTCCTGTACGGCCCGGACGCCCGCGCGCTCCTGCATCTGCCGGGCCCTGCGTAGCGACGCAATTCATTGCGCCCTACTGCGCAATGCCTTCTGCCCTACGCTCACATCCGCACGAACGTCTGCGTGGCCACGTGTCCGCCTGCCATCAGCCGCAGCAGGTACACGCCTGCCGGCAACGTGTCGGTCTGGAAAGTGACGGGCGTGGCGCCCGCGCCTGCCGGAGCGTCGAAAACCGTCCGCACGCGGCGGCCTAACAGGTCGAACACGTCCAGCCGCGCCGCCGACGGGGCAGGCAGCAGGAGCGTCGCCGTCACCATGCCCCGCGCCGGACTGGGGTAGGGTGCGCCGAGCGCCAGCCGCGCCGCAGGGCCCGTGGCGGGTGCCAGCGCCGTCCCCTCGGTAAAGCGCAGCCGCACCCACACGGGGTAATGGTCGCTCGTCGTCGAGAGGTAGGAGCCGACGTACTGCGTGTTCTCGACGCGCTCCGTGCCCCTGAACCAGAGCGGCAGCACCTCGTCGGTCACGAGGATGTGGTCGATCATGTCGCCGCTGCTGGTGGACTGCGCGCCGCGCGCGGTGAGGCTGGCCGTCAGGAAACGGTAGCGTGCCGAATCGGCGACGAAGGGCGCGTAGGGAGACGGGTTGCCCGTGCCAAAGGTGGCCTCGTCGATGTCGTCGTTGAAGTCGCCCAGCACGATCACCTTGCTGTCCGGGTCGCGCGCGTCGAGCTGCTGCTTGAGCTGCTGCGCGTCCTGCACGCGGCGGTTGTAGGAATCGGCGTCGCTGAGGGCCTTGGCGTGGAGGACGAGGGCCGTCAGGCGCTCCGTCTGGCCGCCCACGGTGGCGTCGAAGGTGAAGCTGTAGGGGTAGCGCCCGCTGGCCCAGTCGCCCGTGGTGAAGTAGAAACGCGCGTCCACCGAGTCCACGGTCGCCGTTTTGTAGATAAACGCTGTTTTCTGCGTCTGCGAGATGGGGGCGACGAAACCCCGGTAGCCGGGCAGCGAGTCCACGAGCGCGCGAAACTGCGAGAGGCTCGAAATTTCCTGGAGCCCGAATACGTCGGGCTGGATCGTGCGGATCACGGTAGCGGCATTGCGGAGGGCGAGCGCATCGTCCGCCGGATCCTGGTTGGGGCTACCGAACCACTCGATGTTCCACGTCCCTACCTCGAACGTAAGCTCCTTCGACACGTCCTCGCCCGGAATCTCGAACGCCTTCGTGTCCAGGTCGTCCGTCGAGCGGGGCAGCACCTGATGCGTGCCCCGGTACTGGCCCACCACGCCTACCACGTCTGTCGTGCCCTGGGGCGCGGGCGCGCCCACGAGATCGGTCGTGTTGTCGATGTAGAGGTCGGTGTAGCCGCTGGCGTCGGTGAGGCAGTAGCTCTCGCCCTGCGCGAAAGCACCCATAAAAGGCGCGTTGTTGGGGCACCGGCTCTGCTGCGTAAAGGCGGGTTTTTCGCGGATCTGCACGCCGCGCAGCACCACGAGCTGCCCCTCGATCGCCTCACCGATGTCGGCCACGGTGACCTCGCGCGGCGTCTGCGGGCGGTTGACGCTTTTGATGATCTGGTAGGAGAGGCCGCTGCCTGAAATCTGGAAAAGTCCCGTGCCCGGCTGCCCGGTCGTGGCCCCGAACTCGGTCAGGCGGCCCGTTACGACGATGGAGTCACCTACGGCTGCCTCGCTGTGGATGCGGGGATCGTAGACGGCCATCCCCGCCGTGCCGTCCTGGAAGTACGCGGGCCCGCCGAATTCGGCTGCCACCGTGACGTACCCAGAGACGGTGACGACGGTGCCGAGCGGCGTCTGCCGCGCGGCGGCGATGGAGATGGGCTGTGCGAGGGTTGAGGGGGCGGCCACGAGCGCGGCGAGCAAAAGGGTCAGACGCATGAAACGGGTACGGACAGGGTTGGAAAACGCCTCCAACCTACAAACAGCAGCGCCGCCGTAGGGCAGATGCCGTGCGAAAACGGCACGCCCAAGCCGGGGATCGGGACAGGAACTTCCCATCCTGAGCGGCACCCCGTGGGGGGGCAATGGATGTAACTCCTGCTAATCTCTTTAACTCTAATCCTAAGCCCCTTACGAAAAATGGCTGATATTCCTGTTGAACGCCGTGGTGGCATACCCGGATGGGTGTGGCTGCTGCTGGCCCTCCTCATTGCCCTGTTGCTCTTCCTGTTCCTCGGCCGCGGCTGCGGCGACGACGTGGACGATGCCTACGTGGCCGACACCACCACGACCGTCGTGACGCCGCCTGTGATGGTGGACAACGACGACGACCTCATCATCACGGGTGCTGCCGACATCGAAGACCTCAACCTGCTTTTCGAGAACGCGCGCAGCGGAAACGTCGTCGGACGCTCGGTTCGCTTCAACGACGTGACGGTGAGCAACGTCGTGGGCGACTCCACCTTCTACGTACGTAGCGGCAACGATCAGGCTTTTGTCGTTTTGCAGGGCCTCGGTGAGGGCCAGACGACTGGTGGCTGCGCCGATGGACGCTACTGCATCGAAGAAGGCGACGTGATTGATATAGAAGGGCGCGTGCGTGCCCTCGACGACGCCATGCGGGCTCAGTGGATGATTATGCCTGAAGCCGCGCAAGGCTACTACATCAACGTCCGCCGTATCGACAACTGATCTCATCATACGCTGACTCCAATGGCAAACTTGCTGCTTTCTCAAACCGACGACTGGCAACTCGTCCACGACGACCAGGACATCCGTGGGCGCGACCTGCTCGACGCGCAGGGCCTCGTCCTCGGCCAGATCTCCGACATGGTGCTCGACACGGAGTCGGAACGGGTCGAAGAAGTCGTCCTCGCCGACGGCACGCGCTACCCGGCCGCCGACCTCGACATCGAGGACGAGGCCGTGTACCTGCGTGGGGCCGCCCTCCAGACGGCACGCGCGCCTTACCCTGCCGAAGGGTTGCAGCGCGCACGGCCCATTTCCGGCGCAGACGTGATCACGCCTGCTACGACGGCTACCATCAGCGGGGCCGATGCAGGGGATTACGTGCGCCAGGACGTGACCGTGTACGACGATGACGATAGGGAGTACGAAACCCACTACGGCTCCTCGTATGCTGCCACGGGCAACCCGTTCAGCTTCTACCGGCCAGCATACCGCTTTGGGTCGGAAATGAGCATGGACGGGGGCTACCTCGGCACCTCGTTCGACGATGTGGAAACGTCGCTGCGCGAGCGCTGGATGAATGCCTTCCCCGGCCAGCGCTACGACGACTACCGGGGCGCGATCCGTTACGGCTTCGAGCGCCGCCGCGGCTGAGGCCGTCTTAGCTCAAAAAACATAGGGCCGCCCTGGAAGCAGGGCGGCCCTTTTTGCTGTGGTGGCGCGGGTAACGCAGGCGTCAGGCGGCGATCTCCACCTCCACCGTGCCGAGACGGACGGCGGTGCCGACGCGGAGGGTGTTGTGTACCTCGGCGACCGTGTCGGTGTGGGCGAGCAGGTGCCGGACGGCGGCTTCAGTGGCCCCGGTGGCGGTGACCTTTGCATGGTAGCGCACGTCGGTGGCGGGCTCGCCGGGGCCGCCGAACACGCCTTCGACGGTCACTTCTACGCCCCGCACTTCGATGCCCTGCCTGGCCGCCTCGCGGTACACGTCGTTGCAGTAGCACGTGGCAAGGGCGAGAAAGAGCAGCTCGCCCCCGTTGACGCTGGAGCCGAAACCCTCGGGCTTGGGCGCGATGTCGAGGCTGTGCGCGTGGCTGTTGGTGGAAAGCACGACGCGGTGCTGCCCCTGCTGGTTTTCGACGCGTGCCTGGATGGTCATGAAAGCGTCCGGGAAAGGGTAAGGGCCTACTCGACGACGAAGCGGAACGTGACCGTGCCCTTCTGGTCCACCTGGGGGGCGCGGCCGGGCAGCGCATTGAAGCGCCAGCGCCGGACGGCGTCGAGCACCTCGCGTTCGAGCGTCGCGTTGCCCTTCTGAATCCACCGCCCGAACGTCACCGATCCGTCCGGGGCCACGACGATTTCGACGCGCAGCGTAGCGACGGTGTTGGCCGTGTTGCGGGGAAGGGGGGTGCGCAGGCTCTGCCGGTTGAGGCCCTCGATGCTGAATGGGGAGCGGCGCGTGGCCTCGTCGCCCGAACCGCTGGGCGCGCCCGAAGCCGAGGCCTGCTGCCGCGCCGCACCGTCGTCGCGGCTCTCCGTGCGGCTGGGCGTCTGCTCGGAGGCAGGCTGCGGCGGCGCCTCCGAGGTGCGGGTGGGGGCCACGCGGTCTTTCGAGGGTGCCTCCTGGGCGTCGGGCAGCTTCACCGGGTTGGTGGCCGGGCGCGCGGGGCGCGTCGTGGCGCGGCGCGGCTGCTCGCGCTGTGGCTGGTTCTGGCGCTGCGGCGTCTGCTGCGTTTGCTGCGGCTGCGGCACGGGGGCCTTGCGCCCCACCTCGACGGGCCCGAACTCGACGGCCAGCAATCCCAGTTGCTCGTCCGGGGGCTGCGGCGGCGGCGTCGCCGCGATCACGATGAAGAGGAGCAGGGCGTGGGCCGCCACGCTTACCCCGATGCCGATCCAGTCGTCGCGTTTCATAGGGATTGGGGGAAGGGCGAATGGGGGATGGAGACCGGTCATACGGCGGTCTCGCGATACGCAATCCAAAAAGTACGACAGGCCGCGCCGCGCTACAGCAGGTTGCGCTGCGCGAGGCTGTCCAGGAGCGCCGCGTTGTAACGCGCCACCCCCTGCGGACTGAGGTGCGTCAGGTCGGAAAAGTCCGCGAGCGAGTCGAGCGGGAGGCGCGAGAGGTCGAGCAGGGGCGCGTTCCACTGCCGGGCAAACGCGGCAAGCGTGTCAAGCTGAGCCGTCAGAAATGGTCGCCTCCGCAGGTGCGCCGCGTTCACAGGCGGCACCACGAGTACAGCCCGGCCACCAACCTGCCGGACGTGCTGCACCGACCGGGTCAGGGCCGCGACCTGGCGGCTTCGCAGCGCCCCAGCGGAGGGCGGGCGGGCCAGCAGCACGCGCAGGCTGTCGGCGGTGAGCAGGCGGGTGCGCCTGGTGAAGCCCGCGCCCACGTTCTGGTCGCCGGAGGCGTCGGGGAGAGGGGGCTGGGTGCCGTAGGGGTGGGCCGC
>CBDUBO010000005.1:0-18455 GCA_965365405.1 uncultured Rhodothermales bacterium
CGCAGCGCGGCCAGTTCGGCAGGGTCGCGCGTTTCGCCGAACACATGCTTGCAGCGGCGGCACACCCAGCGCGCCTTGCGCGGCGTCACGCCCGCGCCTGCCATCAGCCAGACCCACGCGAACGGGCCGTACACGGGTACGAGATGGACGAGCGGATGCCCGATGGCGTGGCCGCAGCGGCAGGAAACGGGTGCAGGAGAGGATTGAGGCATCGACGGCAAGTTCGTACGGATCTGGGCGGCGCCCTGCCCCAACGCCTGCGTCCGGCGCGGTATCCCGCGTGCACCGGCGATTCACGTCAGCCCCAGGCGGCGCAGCCCCTCGGCCAGCACCTCGGCCAGAAAATCCGGGTACGGCCGCCCCATCAACTCGGCGATGATGGCGAACGTGCCGTCGGGGGCGAAGGTGGGAAGCGGGTTGATTTCCAAAAAAAACGGCGTGCCGTCGGGCGCAACGCGGAAGTCCAGACGGGCAAAGTCGCGGCAGCGCAGCGCGTCGAAAACGGCCAGCGCGTCCGCGTGGAGGCGGGCTTCAAGCGCTGGCGTAAGGATGGGGGCAACCTGGTAGGCGTAGTCGCGCACCTCCAGGCCCCGCCGTTCGAGCGCGTGCAAACCGATGCCGGTGCGGGCTTCCGTTGCGCGTTGCAGCACGGGCAGGGCACGGGGTGGATTGTGGCCCACGACGGCCACGGTAAACTCCGCGTCCTCGATGAACTGCTCCACCAGGGCGTCCTGCCGGTACGCCTCCACGCACCACGCCACCTGCCGCCTGAGTTCCTCCGCGGTTTCCACCCTGGAGGCCGCCGTGATGCCTTTGGCCGAGCCCTCGAAGCGCGGCTTGACGAAAAGCGGGAAGGGCGGCAGATCGCCGAGGCGGATGGCGTCGGCAGAAGCGTACACGCGCTCTTCCGGCAGGGCGACGCCGGTAGCGCGGACGATGCTTTTCGTCCACACCTTGTCGAGCGAGAGCGAGAGCGTGAGGGCGTCGGAGCCGAGAAAGGGAAGGCCTGCCATCTCGAACAACGTGGGCGCGAAGCCCTCGCGGTTGAGGCCCCGCGCGCCCTCGGCAATGCTCAGACCGGCGTCCACGCGCAGCGTGGGCAGGGTGGCCAGCAGGTCGTGGGCCGTGCCCACGCGCACGGGCTCGTGACCCAGGTGGCGGAGGGCGGCCTCGAGCGCCTCGACGGTTTCCCACGGCTCGTACTCGGCGTCGGCGTCGGGTGGGTCGCCGGGCTGCCACGGAAAATCGTCGAACACGTCGTACACCAGGGCGATGCGGAGCGGCATGGCGTCAGGCGGGTTTGGCCCGGCGGGCGGCGAGCGCCTTGCCCACGCCCAGCAAGCTCAGCACCAGCCAGAACGCCTCGGTGATAAAGGCCGACAGGTTGAAGTCGTAGGCGAGCGAGACGAGCACGAAGAGGGCGCCAGCGGCATTGGAGGCTGAATAGGCCAGGCTCTTGCTTTCCACGCGCCCCGTCTGGAGCAGCAGGTAGGCGACGATGACGAGCGCCACGCCGACGTTGCCGACGAAGTCATACCAGTGATAGATCATGCCGAGCGTGTTGTGGACTGCGCCCCGAACCCCACGAAGCGGGCCCCGGCTCCCGGCGACGCGGCGAAGATACTGGAGACGGGTGACCGCCCTGATCGGGGTGGAAAGGGGTGAGACAAAGCCTCATCACCCATTCCCCTGCCCGATTGACGGACTTCTTACCCCACAGGTACCAGGGCGGTGTGGGGTGCCGGCACGGCATCGAGGACGCCGCGCAGCGCTTCGAGGTCGATGGGCTTGGCTACGTAGGCGTTCAGGCCCGCTTCCAGGCACCTTTCGCGGTCGCCCTCCATCGCATTGGCGGTGAGGGCGATGATCCAGGGCTGTGCATAGGCGGGCACCTCGTCGCGGATACGCGCGGTGGCCTCCAGGCCGTCCATCTCCGGCATCTGCACGTCCATCAGCACGATGCCGTAGGGGTGGCCCAGCCGCGCCTGCTGCGCGACGGCGGCGAGGGCTTCGGCCCCGGTCGCCACCACGTCGGCGCGGTAGCCGAGGCGCTGCAACAGGCGGACGGCCACCTTCTGGTTCACCACGTTGTCCTCGGCCACAAGGATGGGCGCGCCTTCGCGCGCCTCGGCCACGGAGAGGCTTTCGGCCGGGGCCACGTGGGCGACTTCGCCGAAGAGCCCCACGAGCACGTCGTAGAGTTGCGCCGGCTTGGTGGGCTTGTAGAGCACGTGGGCGATGCCGGCTGCGCCCGCCCGCTCGCGGAGCGAGGCGTCGCGGCTGATAGAGGTGAGGAGCACCATGCTGGGCACCGGGCTGGCCTCGGCGCGGATCGCCTCCGCGACGCCGATGCCGTCCATGTCGGGCATCTGCATGTCGAGCAGGATCACGTCGAAGGGCGCGCCGCCCAGCGCGGCCTCACAGGCCGCCGCGATGGCTTCAGGGCCGGAGGAGGCGGCGGTCACGCGCATGTCCCAGCGCGCCGTGGTGCGCACGAGGATGTCGCGGTTGACAGGGTTGTCGTCCACGACGAGGACCCGCCGCCCGGCCAGGCGCGGCTGCTCGTGGCACAGAAACACGTGGCGCGCGCACGGCGCGACCTCGGCCGCTATCGAGAACGTGAACGTAGAGCCTACGCCGAGCGTGCTCTCGACCACCACGTCGCCGCCCAGCAGGCGGGCCAGCTTTTTCGAGATGGTGAGGCCCAGTCCGGTCCCCCCGAACTGGCGCGTGGTGGAAGCGTCGGCCTGGCTGAAGCTCTCGAAGATGAGGGCCAGCTTTTCAGGCGCGATGCCGATGCCGGTGTCCTCGACGGCAAAGCGGAGTCTGGTGATGGTGCCCAGCGCGGCGTCGGCGGGTACGGCCTGCACGCGCACGCACACGCTGCCCTGGCTGGTAAACTTGACGGCGTTGCCGAGCAGGTTGACGAGCACCTGGCGCACCCGCGTCACGTCGCTGCGCAGCGCAGACGGCACGCCGTCCTCGATCACGTAGGCCAACTCGACGCCCTTCTCGGCGGCGGGCTGGGCCACGAGGTCGAGCGCACTCTCGACGCAGGCGCGCACCTCGAAAGGCTGCACCTCCAGGTCGAGCATTCCGGCTTCGATCTTGGAGAAGTCGAGAATGTCGTTGATGATGGTGAGGAGGGCGTCGGTAGAGGTGCGGATCGTATCGACGAACTCACGCTGCTCGCGGTCGAGCGGGGTGTGCAGCAGCAGACTCGTCATGCCCACGACGCCATTCATGGGCGTGCGGATTTCGTGGCTCATGTTGGCCAGAAACTCGCTCTTGGCGCGCGTGGCCGCCTCGGCGGCTTCCTTGGCCTGCACAAGCGCCATCTGCTGCGCCCGCCGCTCGGTGATGTCGTGCGCGATGCCCACCAGGCCCACTGCGTGCCCGTTCTCGTAGAGCGGGATCTTGGTCGTCGAAACCCAGCGGGTCTGGCCGCCCAGCGTGCGCGGCTCCTCACGCCCGACCAGAGGCTGCCCGGAGGTGAGCACCGCCAGATCGTCGGTCCGGTAGCGCTGCGCGTCCTCCGCGCTGTGGAGGTCGAAATCGGTTTTGCCCACCACCTCGTCGAGCGAGGCGTAGCCCAGCGCGGCCAGGCTGGCCCGGTTGCGGACAAGCGTGCGGCCCTCGGCGTCCTTGACGTAGATGTGGTCGGGCAGGGCATCTATGAGGGTGCGCAAGAGGGTTTCCTGACGCGCCAGCCGGTCGCGGTGGGCGCGGAGTGTGCGGTGCATCCGCAGGCGCGCCAGTGAGGGCAGAAACACCGCCAGCGCGATCACGGCGACGAAGCCGAACAGCATGGGCCGGGGTGTGGCAGCAGCAGGGGCCAGCACGATGCACGCCCCCGCCAACCCGACTACGCTGCCCAGCGACCATGCCGCCTCCCGCACGGAGCCAGCGTCGAGCACGAGCACGAGCGAGATGGCGAGCACGCTCATGACGAAGCCCAGCGCCCAGACCTGCTCGAACGCATTGGCGGCGCACAGCGCGCTCAGGTAGAGCAGCGACAGGTAGAGCGCGCCGCGGGCCACGGCGATGATGTGGCGCTGCACCCGCCGGCTCACCCACGATGCTGCCACTACGCCTATGCACACCGCACCCACAGCCAGGCGCAGGCCGAGCGGATCGTAACCGCCCGGATCCGCAAGGCGGTATGCGAACCAGAACAGCACGACGGCTACGCCGCAGACGACGAGAATCCAGCGCCGGACCGTCAGCACCGCCGGGTTGACCGGCACGGGGCATGGCACCTCGACATCGAAAGGGGAGCCGGAATCAGAACGCCGCATGGATCGAAGGGATGGCTATCCCCTTCGGTATCGGCGGCCAGGCAAATAGCTGAAACGCCGATGTACTCAGGCAATCTGCACCGTGATGCCGTTCTCTTCGAGCTGCTCCACGATGGAAGGCGAAACGCTCGCATCGGTGATGACCCGGTCGACGTGGTCAATGCCGCAGATGCGCCCAAAGCTGCGCAACCCGAACTTCGAGGCGTCCGCCAGCACGATCGTCTGCTCGGCCGCCGCGATCATGCAGGTGTTGAGGTGGGCTTCGAACGCGTTCGACGTGGTCAGACCGTGCTGAATGTCGAAGCCGTCCACGCCGAGGAAAAGCTTACGGCAGGTGAACTGCTGGAGCATCGCCTCAGCAACGGGACCGACGACGGAGGTAGACATCTTGCGCAGCATCCCGCCCAGCACGTGCACCTCGATACCGGGCGAGCGGGTGAGTTCGAACGCCACGTTCATCGCGTTCGTGATCACCGTCAGGTCGGAGCGGTCTGCCAGCGCGTGCGCCATCTGCATGATGGTCGTGCCCGAGGCCAGGATGATGCGGTCGTGCGGCTCGACGAAGCGGGCGGCAGCCTCCCCGATCCGGCGCTTCTCGTCGGCGTGCTGGGACGCCTTTTCCGACACCGGGCGGTCGCGCACGATGTGGTTGCGCTGCGTGGCCCCGCCGTGCGTGCGCTGCAGCAAGCGCAGATCCTCGAGCGTCTTCAGGTCGCGCCGGATGGTGACCTCCGATACGTCCAGGTCGTCGCTGAGGCCCGATACCGTCACGAAGCCCTGCTCCTTGAGCACGTGCAGGATGCGGTTGTGCCGCTCGGCGGGAAGTTGCATGGCGACGGACAGGGCAGTTCGGAAAGCGCAGATTCCCCGTACGGGCTGGAAGGCGCGGTCGGGTTGCGGCAGCTTCTAAGGGGATCAAGATAGGAAAAACACCCGAATGATGATCATTATTGTCTTTATGTGATCATTTGACCCACAAAACTGGCATTTCGGGTTTCGACCCTGTATCTTTTTGATCAACACCCCGCCCCTCCGCGCTGCGCGACCCGGTCTGCCTGCGCGGAGCCTCGCTTCGCCCCCACTGCGCACAGCCATGAGGCGTTTTGCCGCCCCCGCCCTCCTCGTTCTGCTGCTGACCGCCCTGCCCACTGCGGCGCACGGCCTCTCCACCGGCAAGCTCACCGGCCAGATCACCGAGGCCGCCACGGGCGAGCCCCTGCCCGGCGCGACGGTGCGCGTCGAGGGTAGTGACCTGGGCGCGGCGGCCAACGTGGACGGCTACTACACCATTCTGAACGTGCGCCCGGGCACGCACACGCTCGTCGTCTCGATGGTGGGCTACGCGACGGTGCGCGTCGAAGGGGTGGAGGTGTCGAGCGACCGCACGACAAAGGTGGACGTGGAGCTGTCCGTGCAGGTGCTCGAAGGCGAAGACGTGGTGGTGGAGGCCGTGCGCCCGCTCGTAGAGGCCGACCGGACAACCTCGGCCTCGTACATGAGCGCCGATGCCATCGCCAACCTGCCCGTGCAGGAGGTCGGAGACCTGCTCCAGCTTCAGGCCGGCGTCGCTTACGACGCCAGCGGCCGCCTGCACCTGCGGGGTGGCCGCGCCGGCGAAGTCGCCTATCTCGTGGACGGCATTCCCGTGACCGACCAGTTCCGGGGCGGCAGCAAGATCGAGATCGAGAACAGCTGGATCCAGGAGCTACAAGTCATCTCAGGCACGTTCAACGCCGAGTACGGGCAGGCCCAGAGCGGCGTCATCAACGTGGTCACCAAAGAGGGCGGCGTGGACCGGTTCTCGGGCAGCGCCTCCACGTTCGTGGGCAGCTACCTCACCACGCGTGACGACGTGTTCACGGGGCTCGACAAACCCGGTGCCGACCAGTTCAACGGCGAGTTGAGCCTGAGCGGCCCCGCCCCGCTCCTGCCAGCCGGGTCGTTCTTCTTCAACGGCCGCTACTTCACCTCGGATGGCTGGCTCTACGGCCAGCGCCGCGTGCGCATCGAGGACACCGTACCCATCCAGGCCTACATCCAGGAGGCGCAGCGCAACGCCACCGACAACGAGGCACTGGTGGGCATCCGCGTGCCGGATTCGCTCATGACGGGCGACGGCGCGCTCGTCCCCATGAACCCCAACAACAAACTGTCCCTCCACGGTAGCCTGTCCACGCGGCCTTTCAAGGGCTTCCGGCTCGGCTACTCGGTCTTCTACAACGACGAATCGCGCAAGAGCTACCAGGACAGCCGCCGCTACGCCCCCGACGGGCAGCCCACCATCTACGACACCGGCGTCAACCACATCCTCTCCGGCACCCACACCTTCAGCTCGACGACGTTCTACCGCGTCGGACTTTCGTACCAGTCGAGCACGCGCGAGTCCTACCTCTCCACCAACCCGCTCGACGCGCGCTTCCAGGGCAGCCCCTATTCGGCCAACGGCTTCAACTTCGGCGGCACCAGCAACGGCTACAGCCGCACCGGCCAGGCCACGACCCTCGCCAAGCTCGACCTCACGAGCCAGGTCAACCGCATCAACCTGATCAAGGTGGGCCTCGAGGCGCAGCTGCACCGCGTCACGTTCGACGAGCGCGTCACCATCTCCGACGGGCCGGTGTACGAAGCGCCCCGGCTGCGCCTGCCCGCCCTCAACACGGCACGCAACAACACCTACGAGCAGCAGCCTTTCGCTTTTGCCGCGTACGCGCAGGACAAGCTGGAGATTGACGAGATCATCCTCAACGCGGGCGTGCGCTTCGACTACTGGAACCCCAACGCCGACGTACCCGCCGACCTGGAAGCCACCACCGACCCCGACGACGGCATCCGGCTCGACACCGACGGCACCCCGGCAGGCACGAGCGCGCAGCTCAGCCCGCGCGTCGGTCTGGCCTTCCCGATCTCGCAGAACGGCGTGCTGCACGTCTCCTACGGCCACTTTTTCCAGGTGCCCCGCTTCTCGTACATCTTCGACAACTCCGAATTCGAGGTGGAGCTGGGCGATCTCGAAACCGTGATGGGCAACGCCAACCTGAAGCCTGAACGCACGGTGGCCTACGAGATCGGCCTGCAACAGGCCCTCGCCGCCGGCTGGAAGGTGGAGATGACCGTGTACTACAAGGACATCAAGAACCTGCTGGGCCAGGAGATCATCAACACGCGCGACAAAAAGGTGTACGCCCGCTACGTAAACCGCGACTACGGCAACACCAAGGGCGTCGTGCTGTCGCTGCTGCGGCAGTTCACGGGCCAGTTCGGCTTCACGGTGGACTACACCTACCAGGTGGCGCGCGGCAACGCTTCCGACCCCAACAGCGTCTTCATCAACAACCAGACGAAGCCGCCCGTCGAACCCGAAAAGCAGGTGCTGCCCCTCGACTGGGACCAGCGCCACACCGTCAACGGCACGCTCATCCTGGGCAGCCCCAAGGCGTGGACGCTGAGCCTCATCGGGCGCTTCCACACGGGCCAGCCCTACACGCCCACCAACCCGGGCAGCCAGCTCAGCCGTCAGTTCCAGAACAGCGAGCGGCGGCCTGCCGTCTTCAACCTCGACCTCAATTTCGCCACGCGCCTGCGCTTTGCCGGGCAGACGGTGCGCCTTTTCGCCAAGGCCTACAACGTGCTCGACCGCCTCAACGCGCGGTCGGTGTACAGCAGCACGGGCACGCCCTACCGCCCCTACCGCACGCCGGGCGAAACGGAGGTGCTGCTGCGAAACCCCAACTTCACGCTCGACGACATCGACCGTCGGCCGGACTATTTCCAGGAGCCCCGCCGCGTCGTGGCGGGCCTGAGCTTCGAATTCTGATTTCCCCCCGATGCTGACGCTTCGCCTTTTCTCCACCCGTTTCGTGCCGTGCGTGCTCGCGTGCGCGGCCCTGGTGCTGCCCGCCACGGCTCAGCGCCGCCCCGACGCCGGGCGCGACTTCCGCCGCACCGGCATTCACGACGGCAACCTCGTCTACACGCGCTACGCCAACTTCGGCAACCTCGGCTCGCGCCTCGAACCGCCCAAGATGGAGTGGCCCAAAGGGTCGGGGCAGTGGTACGGCTTCGAGTTCGTGATGATGGCCGGCGCGGAGGTCGTGGACGCCAGGGGCCGCACCGTCCAGATCGTGTCGGAGAACTACACCAACCCCGGCTCCTTCGACATCAGCCCGGACGGGTCGCACACCTATGGCTGGGAGCCGCTCGCGGGCTACTTCAACCAGGGGGCCGCCAACGACCTCGGCTACCCCGCCATGAGCCACATGCGCGATACGTGGCCTACCAACTGGCCGCACGACTACCCCGGCGCGCCGGGCGAACGCGATGGACGCTGGAACGGCGAGTTCGGGGCCTACACGCGGGCCGACCAGGAGAGCTACTACGTGATGGACGACCGCAACAACGACGAGTTCGAATACTACCCGTTCGTAGGCAACCGCCAGGACTCGACGCGCCTGCGCGGGCTCGGCCTCGAAGTGGCCGTGCGCGGCTACCAGTGGGTCAACGTCCAGGCCGAGGACATCCTCATCGTCCGCTACGACATCAAGAACGTCAGCGACAAAGACCTCGACAAGGTCGTCTTTGGCATGTACGTGGACCCCGCCATCGGCGGCGAGGGCGACTCCGTGGACGACCTGGCCAGCTTCGCCGCCGAGGACGACATCGTGTACATGTGGGACCGCGACGGGCTCGACAACCAGGGGCGGCCCGGCCTCGGCTACTTCGGCTTCGCCTTTCTCGAAAGCCCCGGCGACCCACTCGACGGGCGCGACAACGACGCCAACGGCATCGTTGATGAGACGCAGGACAACGACCGGGGCACCCGTATTGAGGGCCAGAGCGCCATCCGCGCCTACGTCGAGAGCCGCTACGAGATGGAGGACTTCCGCGCCGTCTCGGGCGAGATCGAGAACCTGCCCGCCTTCCAGGCCGGCGTCTGGTGGACGGGCGACGAAGACCTCGACTGGGTCGCCTTCGACGATGTCAACGGCAACGGCACGCGCGACGAAGGCGAAGCCCTGCTCGACGACAAAGGCTCCGACGGCATCGGACCGGAGGACGAAGGCTATCTCGGCCCCGACGCCGACGGCACCGAGGCCAACAACCAGCCCGACCAGGGCGAGCCCAACTTCGGCAAGACGGACAACAACGAGTCTGACCAGATCGGGCTGACGAGCTTTCTGCTGCGCCCTGCCGGCAACGTCTCCGACGACGCCCGCACGTGGAGCGAGATGGAGCCCGGACGCTTCGGCGGCGAGCTGCCCTCGAACGTCGCCTTCATCTACGGATCGGGCTACTTCTCCCTCCCCGTCGGCGAGACGCGCAAGTTTGCCATCGCCACCGTTTTCGGCAAGGACTTCGACGACATCATCCGCAACAAGCGCACGATGCAGCGCATCTACGATGCCGACTACTCCTTTGCCAAGCCGCCCAACAAGCCCGCCCTCACCGCCATCGCCGGCGATGGGCAGGTGGTGCTCCAGTGGGACGACTCCGCCGAGCAGAGCCGCGACCCCATCTACGGGCGCGACTTCGAGGGCTACCTCATCTACCGCGCTACCGACCCGTCGTTCAACTCCATCAAGACCATCACCGACGCCTACGGCAACCCGATTCTGTGGAAGCCCATTGCCCAGTTCGACAAGCAGAACGGGTTGAAGGGCCCCCACCCCATCCAGATCGGTGAGTCGGGGGCGGTGTACAACACGGGCAACGACACCGGCCTGCAGTACTATTTCGTGGACAAGGGGCTGGAAAACGGGCGGCGCTACTACTACGCCGTCGTCTCCTACGACAGCGGCTACGACACCGACTTCTTCCAGCGCGGCATCTCCGAGCGCGACAAGCTCGTCCCCATCGCGCCCACGGAGAGCTCCAAGATTATCCAGACCGACCTCGTCGGCAACGTCACCTTTCTCGACCGCAACACGGCCTCGGTCGTGCCCAACGCGCCGGCGGCTGGCTACCTCGCTGGCGGCCTCGCGGGCGAGCTCGAACACACCGGCCCCGCCACCGGCGTGGTGAACGTGGACGTGGTGGTGCCGGACAGTCTGGAGGACGGCAACCGCTACCGCATCACGTTTACCGACACCACCAAGGCCCGGCTCACGCAGGGCATTCGCATCGAGGAGTTGAATGCGGGCCGCACGGTGTACCAGGCCTCCGTGTTCGACAGCGTGGCCCTCGCCACCCAGCTCGTGGACGGCATGGTGTTCCGCGTGCGCACGCCCGCTGTGC
Organism: uncultured Rhodothermales bacterium; assembly: GCA_965365405.1. Taxonomy (GTDB): domain Bacteria; phylum Bacteroidota; class Rhodothermia; order Rhodothermales; family BA12; genus CBDUCD01. Next base: position 10,530 of record CBDUBO010000005.1, read on the forward strand.
CCACCCCGACGCTGACCGCGTGGACCAAGGGCGACGCCAACCTTCGCGCCACCGTAGCCCTGCCACCTTCTAACCGCGCCGTGCCCCTTCCCGAAGACGTGGAAATCCGCATCAAGACGATGGGGGCGGATACGTCCTACACCGAGTTCGTCTTCCAGCGCGGGACGCCGGTGGACTTCCAGGTGGTTGGTACCACGACGGGGCGCGTGTACGACTTCTTCTTCACCGAAGTCGCCCCCGCCGACGGCCGCATCACGCCCGGCGACGTGATCACGATGGTGTTCGACGCCCAGGGCTTCCGCTACAGCCTGGGCTGGGCCTTCACCTTTGCCGCGCCCACCGGGGGCGAGCTACGGCTACCCGAAAACGGCGACGTGTTCACCCTCGAAGTCTCCAAACCCTTTTCCGCCCTCGACCAGGTGACGTTCACGACGACGGCCTCCGCCTTCGACCCGGCCCGGGCCAAGTCCTCGCTCGGCAACATCTACGTCGTGCCCGACCCGTACGTCGTCAGCGCGTCGTGGGAGCGGCCCCTCTTCAACGCGACGGGGCGGGGCGAGCGGCGCATCGACTTCGTGAACCTGCCTCCGCAGTGCACCATCACCATCTATAACGTGGCAGGCAAGCTGGTGCAGACGCTTTACCACGACAGCCCGATGGGGGACGGCACGGAGAGCTGGGACCTGGTGTCGAAAGACGGCCTGAGCGTGTCGTTCGGCGTTTACATCTACCACGTGTCGGCACCCGGCATCGGCGAGAAGACTGGCAAGTTCACCCTAATCAAGTAGGCACAAGATGATTGCACGAAAGCTGCAAGCGGCTGCGCTGGCCGTGCTGGCGGGCCTGATGGGGATGCCGGTCGTGGCCCAGGAAAGCGATACACCGCCGGGCTACGTCGAGGACGTGACGAACGCGGGCACGAGCGCGGCGGCGTTTCTTCAGATCGGCGTGGGCGCGCGGGTGCAGGCGATGGGCAACGCGGGCACCGCCATCGTCCGCGACGCGACGGCGCTGTTCTGGAACCCGGCGGCCATCACCATGCTGACCGGCACGGCCAACATCGCCCTCGACCACACCGACTGGCTGGCCAGCACCAAGCTCGACTACGTCGGGGCCGTCTTCGCGCTCTCGCCCAGCACCTCGGTGGGGCTGAGCGTGATGAATTTCCAGATGGTGGACGAGCAGCCCGTGCGCACCATCGACCAGCCGGAGGGTACGGGCGAGTTCTACAGCGCCTCCGATCTGGCCCTCAGCGCCACCTACGGCATCGCCCTCACCGACCGCTTCTCGGCGGGCCTGACGGGCAAGTACATCCGCGAGCGGCTGTGGAACGAAACCGCCTCCACCTTTGCCCTCGACCTGGGCGTGCTCTACCGCACCAAGCTGCCGGGCCTCTTTCTGGCCGCCAGCATCACCAACTTCGGCGGCGACCTGCGCCTGGAAGGGCGCGACCTGCTGCGCCCCTTCGACGACGACCCCGGCAACTTCAGCAACGACCAGCTCAACGCCCGCCTCGAAACGGATTCGTACAGCCTGCCGCTCCACTTCCGCTTCGGGCTGGGCTACGAACTCGAACTGGGCGATCTGCACCGCTTCACCCTCGCCACCGACCTGCTGCACCCCTCCGACAACAGCGAGGCCGTCAACCTGGGCGGCGAGTACACCTTCTGGGACACCTTCTCGCTGCGCGGTGGCATGGTGGCCCTTTTCGAGAGCGACCGCACGGGCGGCACGTCCTTCGGAGCCGGCGTGCGCCGCCGCCTGCTGGGCGGCATCGGCCTGGCCGCCGACTACACCTATGCCCGCTGGGGCGTGCTCAACGACACGCACCGCCTCACGCTCAGCATCAGCCGCTGAATGTCCTGCCTGACTCCTTTTCGATTCCTACCCACCAACCCCTCGGTATCATGACCAAGTGGTACGCCTTCCTGCTCGTCTTCGCGGTCGCCCTCGGCACCGCCAGCGCGCAACAGAGCCCCCGGCTCATCATCAACGAGTTTCTGGCCGACCCCGCCACGGACGTAGCCCTCGGCGACGCCAACGGCGACGGCACGCGCGACGCGCAGGCCGATGAGTTCGTCGAGCTGCTCAACGTGAGCCGCGACACGCTCGACCTGACGGGCTGGCGGCTCGGCGACGACGAGCGCGTCAACTTCACCTTCCCCAACGGCTACAAACTGCCGCCGCGCCACTTCGTCGTCGTCTTCGGCGGCGGCAACGTCTCTGCCGTGCCCGGCTTCGACGCCGACCCGATGAAGACGCGCGTGTTCGCGCCCGGCGACAGCGTGGGCAACGGCCTCGCCAACGGCGGCGAAACCATCGTGCTGCTCTCACCTGACGGCAGCGCCGACACGTACCTCAGCTACGGCTCGCGGGTCGGCCAGGGTGCGCCCACCGGCGGCGAACTCGCCGCCGTCACGTTCGAGTTCGGCATGGACGTGGCGGCCAACGCCAGCCAGGACGTGGCCCTCACGCGCAACCCCGACGGCAACGTCTTCGACGCCGATCCCTTCGTGCAGCACACCGCCGTGCGGACGGCTTCCTTCTCGCCCGGCACCACGCTCGACGGCGCGACGGTCGCGCCCAGGGTGAGCCCACCGCCCTCTATCATCATCAACGAAATCCTGGCCGACCCCGCCACGGACCCGGCTCTCGGCGACGCCAACGGCGACGGGCAGCGCTCGTCCTCCGGCGACGAGTTCGTCGAGCTGGCCAACGTCAGCGACGTGCCCGTGGACCTGTCGGGCTGGACGCTCGGCGACGACGAGGCGTTCGTGACGTTCACCTTCCCGCAGGGCTACACGCTCGCGCCGCGCGCCATCGTGACCGTCTTCGGCGGCGGCGACGTGTCGAAGGTGCCCGGCTACAACGCCGACCCGATGCTGACGCGCGTGTTCGTGGCCGACAGCACCCACCTCGGCATCGGCAACGGCCTCGCCAACGCGGGCGACATCATCCTGCTGCTCTCGCCCGATGGCCGGTACGACACGTACATGGCCTACGGTACGCTCGCCAACACAGGCGGCCCGGCCGACGGCAAGTACCCCGCTGGCGTCGAGTTCGAGGTCGAGATCAACACGGCTGCCAACGCGGGCGGTGACAACTCCATCACGCGCTTTCCGGACGGCAACACCAACGTGTCCGATCCCTTCGTGCAGCACCTGTCCGTGAGCGCCAACCCGTTCTCGCCCGGTACGACGGTGACGGGCGCGGCCCTCCTGCCCGCGCCGCAGCCGCCTGTGACCGTGCTCATCAACGAGATTTACGCCGATGCCACGGCGGACGCCAACGGCGACGGCACGACCAGCGCCAGCGACCAGTTCATCGAACTCGTCAACGTGAGCGAGACGACGCCCGCCGACCTGTCGGGCTTTACCGTGGGCGATGCCAGCGGCACGACGTTCACGTTCCCGCAGGGCTACACGCTCGCGCCGCGCCGCTTTGTCGCCGTCTTTGCCGGTGGCGACGTGACCAACGCGCCCGGCTACAACGCCGACCCGATGGTGACGCGCGTGTTTGCCGCTTCCGGCACGCTTGGCGACGGCCTCGCCGCCGCGGGCGACATCGCCGTGCTGCGCTCGCCCGACGGCAGCTACGATGCCTACGTGGCCTATGGCAACCAGTCCGGCGCGGGCGACCCGGCAGGCGTGACGTGGGAGTTTCCCCAGAGCACGGCGGCACCGGCCAACCAGGCCAGTTCCATCACGCGCAACCCCGACGCCAACATCCTCGCGCTCGACCCCTTCGTCGTCCACAGCAGCGTCTCCAACCGCCCCTTCTCGCCCGCGCAGACGACGAACGGACTGGGTGGACTGGACGACTTCGTCAACGTGCCGCACCCGTGGGGCACAGGCCACGCGCTCGGCTACTCGTGGTGGCAGCGCGACCGCGTCGAGATTCGTGACGCGCCGACGCTGCTGCCGCTGCGCCTCGACCAGGGCACCATCGAGATGTGGTTCAAGCCCGATTCCGTCATCGCGGCCACGACGCACCCGCCCGACTGGACGTACCTGTTCACCAAAAACCTGAGCGGCAACAACCCGGGCGACCTCGGCCTCGGCTGGACGCGCGGAGAAGGACGCCTCGTCTTCTTCATGCAGGACGGCACCAACACCGTCAACGTCTATTCGAGCGAGGACATCAACGAGACGTACTACCCGCGCTGGTACCACGTGGCCGTGACCTGGAACGTGGCCGATTCGATGCGTCTCTTCGTAGACGGCAAGCTCGTCGGTGCAGAGAAGTCCGACATTCCGCTCCTCGGTGGCAATCAGCAGATCGCCATCGGTGGCGGCAACGAGGATCTCTGGAATACCCGCTTCGAGAGCTTCCGCGGCCTCATCGACGAGGTACGCTTCTCCGTCGTGGAGCGCTACCAGACGGACTTCGCCGTCCCGACGGCACCCTTCGCGGTGGACCAGCTCACGCTCGCGCTCTGGCACTTCGACGAGGGCAGCGGCGACACGGCGGCCGATGCCACCGGCAACGGCTTCACGGGTAAGCTGGGCGGCTTCGACGCGAACAACGTGGCTGACCCCGCCTCGGCCCCACGCTGGGTGGACATTGCCACGCTCGTGGCCGTGGACGACGACAGCGAAGTGCCCGGTCAGTTCGTGCTCGAACCGAACTTCCCCAACCCGTTCGGGCAGGCCACGTCCATCCGCTTCGGCGTGCCCCAGGCGACGGCGGTGCAGCTCCACGTGTACAACGTGCTGGGCCAGCGCGTCGCCACCCTGCTCGACGGCTCCGTCGAGGCAGGCACGCACACGGTGCGCTTCGACGGCGAGGCGCTGGCCAGCGGTCTCTACTTCTACGTGCTCCAGTCGCGCGACGTGCGCCTGGTGCAGAAGATGACGCTGCTGAAGTAGTCCGTTTCCTCTGAAGGCGAGGGCCCGGCGGCACGCACAGCGCCTGCCGCCGGGTCGCGCCCCTACCGTTTGCCGATGCCTGCACGCCTGGTCCTCTTCCTTCTCGTGCTCGCGGTTTCCGCGCTGCACCTGCCACGGGACGCCCGCGCCGCAGGCGTCGTGTTCCGCTACCTGCCCGGTGATCCGTCGCTGTCCTCAGGCGTGGTGACGGCGAACATCGAGACGGGGCGGTTTCTGAACGCCCGCGACCTGGCCGCGCGCGGCCCCGGTGGCTGGGGCTTGTCCGCGCCCTTTGCCGCCGAGTTCGAGGCACCCGGCTCGGCCCTCTACGGCACCGCTACCCAGGCGCTCTCTCAGCCGCTCGGCCCCCGCCTCACCGCCGAGGTGTGGGTGCGGCTGAGTGTCACCGAGGGGCGCGTGCCCCTGCTTACCAACCGCGTCGCGGGCGCGGGCGCGTTCGAGTTGGGCGTCGAAGGCGGCACGCCTTACCTCAGCATCTCGGCAGGCGGGCGGGATTTCCGCGTGGACGCCCCTGCCCCGGTGGCAGCCCAGACCCCGCTCTGGATTGCGGCCACGGCCCGCTTCGACGCCGGCACGCAGCAGCTCCATCTGACGCTCTACGTCAACGGCCACCGCGCCGCGACGCAGGCCTTCTCCGCCTCGATTCCGTCTCCGTACAGCATCGAGCAGCCGTTTTTCGTGGGCACCGAGGCCAGCGGCACCCGCGCGGCACCCGTGCCCACGGGCCGCCTGACGGGACAGCTCTTCGGCGCGCTCGTGCGCGACTACGTCGCTGCCGACGCCTACCTCGAATCCTCCGTGCCCGACGACGGCAGCGCCTACTTCGGCCTGCCTGCCTACCACGACTACGACCTCGCCACTTTCCACCTGCCGATGGATCAGCGCATCCGGCAGAACCAGTCGGTGTTCCGGCACCGCTTTTTCGTGCCCTTCGTCAACGACGAGTTCGTGCCGCAGGGCGTGGCCACGCGCGTGAACGGCGGCGAGGCGCTCGTGTACGTGTCGTATTACCACCTCACCCGGAGCGGCAACACCGGCCTGCGCCGCTCCATCGTGGCCGAACTGGACGCTGCCACGGGCCACGTGCGCCGCGCCTTCCGCCTGATGGGCACGCTGGCGTACTCGCACGCCGGCGGCATCGCCTTCGTCAAAGACGCCCTCTACGTATCGTCGTCGAGTACGCTGGAGCGCTACCCGGTGCCCGCCTACCAGGGGCCCGACGGGCCGCGCTACCTCGACCTCGCCGCCGACGCCGACGGCACCATCTCCGTGCTGGGCCGTGCCTCGTTCGTCTCCGAGCACCGCGACACGCTCTGGGTGGGCGACTGGCGCACGCCGGCCCACGAGGCCCCGTACCTCTACGGCTACCCGCTCGACGGCGACGGGAGGGCCGTCCGCAACGCCACGCCGCGCATCTACGCCCTCCCCCGCAACGTGCAGGGCGTGGACTTCTTCCGCCACCGGGGCGAGACGTACGTCTTCATGGCCCGCAACGTGAGCCAGAGCCGGGGCGAGGCTGAGATTCTGCGCGTGCCGCGCGCGCGTCTGGCCCGCTGGACGGAGCCGGCCGCCGACAGCAGCATCGTCGTGCCCTACGGCATCGAAGACCTCTCGTTCTTCCCCGACGGCACGCTCTGGACCAACTCGGAGTCGAGCGCCGACTACTACCAGAAAAGCCCGTCGGGGGCGTGGTCGGTGTTTTATCCCTTCGTGTACAGCCTGCCTGCCGAGACCGTTTTCGGTGAGCCCGCCGTGATTACAGGTGCTGCCGACGCCGTGCGCCCCCCCGCGGAGTTCGGCCTGGAAGCCACTCCCAACCCGTTCACCGACACCACGGTGCTGCGCGTGCAGGCGGCGCGCGGGCCGGCACGGCTGCGCGTGATGGACGCGCTTGGACGCCACGTCACGACGCTCTTCGACGGCACAACGGACGCGGAAGCGCGCGACCTCCACTGGGAGGCCGGCAACGTGGCCCCCGGCCTCTACTTCGTGGTGCTCGAAACGGCCGGGCAGCGCGTGGTGCGGCCCGTCACCCTCGTCCGGTAAGCGCTCGCGGCGGCGCGTGTGCCGCCTGCCCAACCCTTTTGCAGCCATGAAATACATCCTCGCGCTCGACCAGGGAACGACCAGTTCCCGCGCCCTCGTCTTCAACCACGACGGAACGGTGCGCGCCCTCGCCCAGCGCGAGTTCACGCAGCACTTTCCGCGTCCGGGCTGGGTGGAGCACGACCCCAATGAGATCTGGTCCACCCAGGCCGGCGTGGCCGCTGAGGCCATCACGCGCGCGGGCGCAGCGCCCACCGACCTCGCCGCCATCGGCATTACCAACCAGCGCGAGACGACGCTGCTGTGGGACCGGCGCACCGGCGAGCCGCTCTACAACGCCATCGTGTGGCAGGACCGGCGCACGGCGGGGCTCTGCGACAGGCTGCGCGAGGCGGGCCACGAACCCCTCATCCGCGAAAAGACGGGCCTCGTGCTCGACGCCTACTTCTCGGCCACCAAGCTACGCTGGATGCTCGACCACGTCGAGGGCGCGCAGGCGCTGGCCCAGGCGGGCCACCTCGCCTTTGGCACCGTGGATAGCTGGCTCGTCTGGAAGATGACGGCGGGCGCGCAGCACATCACCGACGCCACCAACGCCTCGCGTACCCTCCTCTACAACATCCACACCGGCGCGTGGGACGACGACCTGCTGGCGCTTTTCGACGTGCCCCGTTCCGTCCTGCCCGAAGTGTGCCCGTCGAGCCACATCTATGGCCGCACGTCGGGGGCCATTCTGTCTGCGCAGGTACCCATCGCAGGCATCGCGGGCGACCAGCAGGCGGCCCTTTTCGGGCAGGTGTGCACAGCGCCGGGCATGGTCAAGAATACCTATGGCACGGGCTGCTTCATGCTCATGAACACGGGCGACAAACCGGTGGCCTCCCGCAACAACCTGGTCAGCACCGTGGCGTGGGACGTGGGCGGGCAGCGCCGCTTCGCGCTCGAAGGCAGCATCTTCGTGGCCGGGGCCGTGGTGCAATGGCTGCGCGAC
>CBDUBO010000006.1:0-18015 GCA_965365405.1 uncultured Rhodothermales bacterium
TCGTGAGGTGGCCGAAATGGACACCGGCCTTGAGGAGATCCTCGACGGCGGCGCGATGCTGCGGTTGCTGCTGCTCGCTCATTGCTTGTGTGTGGTTGGGTTGAAACCGCTACGGCTGTCGTTTGCAGCAACTGTCCCGGCAGGGACACCCGGCTGCTGCATCAGGCCGTATGAGGGATGTTGGTGGAAGTGGGTAGACGTTCGCGTTGCTCGCTCTACTACAAGCGCCCGCAGGGTGCTTCTGCCCAATACCCACTCAAAAAAGGCGGCTCATCTTGTCGGAGGAGCCGCCCGTGGGATCAGCGCTTGGAGAACTGGAAGCGTTTGCGCGCCTTGGGCTGTCCGTACTTCTTACGCTCGACGGCGCGCGGGTCGCGGGTGAGGAAGCCGGCGTCGCGCAGCGGCTTGCGCAGCTCCTCGTTGTAGGTCACGAGGGCGCGTGAGATGCCGAGCCGGATGGCTTCGGCCTGGCCGGTGAGGCCGCCGCCCTGGGCGTTCACGATCACGTCGAACTGGCCCGTCGTCGTCGTCACCTCGAAGGGCGAGGTGATGGACTTCTGCCGCCATACAAGCGGGAAGTAAGTGGAGAGATCGCGCTTGTTGACGACGATCTTGCCGGTGCCGGGGCGCAGGTACACGCGGGCGACCGAGGTCTTGCGCCGACCAACGGCGCTGTACTGGACAGGTGCTGCCATGCTTGTCAGGAATTAAGGCGTCAGAGCGCGAGTTCTTTGGGCTGCTGCGCCTCGTGCGGATGCTCGGTGCCTTCGTAGACCTTGAGCTTGCGGAGCATCTGCCGGCCCAGCGGGCCCTTGGGCAGCATGCCCTTGACGGCGTTGCGGATGATGAAGTCGGGCGCGCGGTCGCGCATGTCGCGGGGCGTGCGCAGCCGCACACCGCCGGGATAACCGCTGTGGGAGAAGTATTCCTTGTCGGTCTCCTTCTTGCCCGTGAAGCGTACCCGCCCGGCGTTGACGACGACGACGAAGTCGCCTGTGTCCACGTGAGGGGTGTAAGTCGGCTTGTGCTTGCCCCGCAGAACGGCGGCGATGCGGGAAGCAAGGCGGCCCACTACCTGCTGGTCGGCGTCCACGACGTACCACGCCGCGTCTACGTCGGCAGGCTTGGCGTTGTACGTTTTAAAACTGTTGGCGTCCATCTGGATCGAACGGTGAGGTCGGGCGCTTGCCCGAAAAGGTGGCGCGCAGAGCCGCGGCCCTGCTGGCGGAAACAGTCGCGTAAAATAAAGCCCACGACCCTCCCGCATCCGTGAAAAGATGGCGGAGCACGCTGGCAAAGGTCGGGTCACCTGCCACGCGGCACCCTGCCACAGGTTTTGCTACCAGTGCAGTCTTTCGCCAATCTTGACGGACCACGCCCCCTCGCTTGACGAATCGGGGCTTGCGGCCCTAACCTGCACGGTTTCACCAACACTCCCCGTCTGGCGTCTCTGCCTCGAGCGGGCTTTTCCACCGCTTCTCGATGTCGCTCGAAGACGAGTTTACCTCGCTCCGCACGCTCGTGCAGCACCTGCCGTTCGCCCTCGACGACTATGGTGCGGTGAATGCGGCGTTCGGACGCTGGCGGCAGGACCGCGCGCCGCACGACCTGCGGGTGGTGGACCTGTGGGCGTATCTCTACGTCCGATGGTACTTCCTGGGCAAGTTCAGCCATAACAAAGATCTGCCCTCGACCGACCTCGACGAACTGCTGACGACGGTCTTTCGCCGCGTGCAAGAAAAGCGTGATACCGTCCGCGAAGGGTTTGCCTCTTGGGTAAGTGTCGTTTGCAAGAATCATTTTCGCAACTACCTCAGCCGCCGCCGCAAGGTGTACGCGCTGACGGATGAAACCCTTCAGCGGCTACCCGGAGAACTGCCGGACGACGAGGCGCTCGATGTGGCCCCTACAGCGGCGGCCCTGCACGAAGCGCTTGACCGCCTGCCCGATTTCGTACGGACCGTGGCGCGTATGCGGTTTATCGAGGAACTCCCTTACGAAACCATCTCGGAGCGCCTGGACAAGCCTATCCCCATTCTGCGCAGCTACGTGCACAAAGCGCAGGCACGCTTGCGGAGCGATCCGCACCTGCGCCGTTTTCTCGGTCTAAGCCCCGCTATCGAGTAGAATTCCAGCGGGTTATGGAAAGGTTTTCATCGGGTCTATCCCCGCGTCCATCTGTACACCCGCCCTCCGGCACCCCGATTCATGCACGATCTCGAATCACGCCTCGAAAGCTACCTCGACCTGACGCCTCCTGAGCGCCAGGCGTTGGGGGCGGCAATCCAAGCACATCGCCCTGATCTAGCAGGAGCCCTTGAGGAGGCGGAACGGCTCGCACAGGCGTTTGGCATCATAACCCGTACTGCAGTCACCCCGGACGCACTCGCCCACCTAGCGGCACGTGACCATCTGGAAGGACACGGGCACCCGGAAACCCGGCCCGACCATTTTCTCGAAGATGCGGACCTGCGGCACCGGTTCTTCGCGCTGCGCGACCGCGTGGAAAGCCTTGACCGTGCCCTCCCAGACCCCCTCGCGCAGTTTGAATCCCTCACAGGGCATCGGCTGGAAGAGCTGGAGCCGCGCGTGGTGCCCCTCCACCCGCCTGCCAGTGCGGCTCCAGCGCGCGGCGCGGTGCCCCGTCAGCGCATGCATGTGCTGCGCAGTCGGTTCATTCAGTATGCCGTAGCGGCGTCATTTGCCCTCGTCGCGCTTTACGGTGCGCTGGCCATCGCCAGCCGGGCCTCCGTCTCCGAACTCGACCGCCTGGGCGCGCTCGACCCGGATGTACTGGCGCTCGAAGGCTTCGGGGGCGCTGTGCGCGGCGGACCGGAGGCCGCTATCGGCAACGACGCGCGCTACCTCGACGCACTCGAAACGCTACGCCAGGCCCGCCAGTCCACCCTCGGCCTCTTTCCGCACTACGATGCGACGCTGCTCGATCAGGCCCGGCGTCAACTCGAAGGTATCGTGCTGAGCGAGGAGCGCGGCTCGTTTCTCCAACTCGAAGCGTCGTACGTGCTGGGCAAGACGTTTTTGCTGATGGAGCAAGATGAGGCTGCCCGTCCGCACTTCACCCGCGTCGTCGAGTTCGGCGGGCGTCATGCCGACGAGGCAGCCCGCGTCCTGGCCTCTATCGAAGCCCGGCGCGTGTAAAACGCTTGCGGTTGACCACGTCCTCAGGCGTAAGTGTTGAGCATGACCGGCATGATGAGCATCAGTAGGTCTTCACCCTCGGCTTGCTCGCCCGGCGTGACCACGCCCGCACGGTTAGGAGACGAAAACTCCATCACCACGTCCTCCGAGTCGAGGTTACCCAACACTTCCGTCAGGTAGTCGGCGTTGAAGCCGATCACCATCGGCTCGCCGCTGTAGTCAGCGACGACGGTTTCCTTGGCCTCGCTGCTGCGCTCGATATCCTCGGCCGAGATGTCCACCTTGTCGGTTTCGATGGCCAGCCGGATCTGCCGCGTCGTGCTGGAGGTGTAGAGCGCCACACGCTTGACGGCGGCCAGCAAGCTTTGCTTGCCCACCGTCATACGCCGGTCGTTTTCAAGCGGAATGACGGCCTCGTAGTTGGGGTACGACTCGTCGATCATGCGCGCGATTACGTCGGAGTGATCGAAGGCGAAGCCGACGTAGCCATCGCCCACCCGAATAGTGCACATGCCGTCGGTGGCCACGCGCCCGGCCAACCCCAGCGCCTTTTCGGGCACGATGAAGTTGACGGGCTCCTCGGCGGTCATGCCTGTGAGCGTCATCCGCACCAGCCGGTGCCCGTCAGTAGCGACGGCGCGGCCTTCTTCGGGTGTGATCTGGAAGTAGATGCCCATCATGGCAGGGCGCAGGGCGTCTTTGCTCACGGCAAAGCTCGCCTTGCCGATGGCCCGCTTGAGTAGCGCCGCGTCCGTCTCGATGGTTTGCCCGCCGCTCAGTTCGGGGAGGGCGGGATAATCCGCTCCGTCGTAGCCCACCATTTTGTAGCGGCCCTGATCCGTTTTGAGCGTCACGTTGAAGTCCCCGTCGGAGGTGAACTGCACGGGTAGGTCAGGCAACGCCCGCAGCGTGTCGAGCAGCCGGCGAGCCGGCACGGCCACGCGCTGCCCACCCGCCGCGCCGTTCTGCTCGAACTGCACGGCAATGTTCTGGACGATGGAGATTTCTAGGTCGGTCGCGCTCAGGCGGAGGCGGTCGTCGGCCTGCTCGAACAGGATGCATTCGAGAATGGGCATGGCCGACTTGGCGGGCACGGCACCGCCGACGGTCGTGAGGGCCTTGAGGAGGTCGGCGCTCGAAGCGGTGAACTTCATGGGGCTACCGGATAGGTGTAAAGTCAGGAGTAAAGGCGATACGAGCGGTATCCCGCAGCGGATCCGCAGCGGGCGGCGGTCAGCGTCCGCGGCTGCGCAGTTCGAGGCGACGGCGCAGCGTCTCGATGCTGTCGCGGACGCGCTCGTCGGTGTCGATCTGGTTCTCGACGCTCTGGGTGGCGTGGATGACCGTCGAGTGGTCCCGTCCGCCAAAGTGCAGCCCGATGTTTTTAAGCGAGTGCTGGGTAAACTGCTTGGCGAAATACATGGCGATCTGGCGAGCCTGCACAATCTCGCGCTTGCGCGTTTTGTCGCGTAGCAGGTGATCCTGCACGCCGAAAAACGCGGCGACGGTGCGCTGAATTTCCTCGACGGTGATGGAGACGGGTGCGTCCTGAATAAGGTCGTGGAGCACCTCGCGCGCCAAGTTCACGTCCAGTTCGCGCTTTTGCAGCGTCGCGTTGGCGAGCAGGCGAATCAGGGCCCCCTCGAGTTCGCGGATATTGCTCTTGATGTTGTGCGCGATGAACTCGATCACCTCCTGGCTCAGGTCAATCCCTTCGTCTTCGGCCTTTCGCTCCAGAATGGCGACGCGCGTCTCCAGCTCCGGTGCCTTGATGTCTGCCGAAAGGCCCCACTGGAAGCGAGAGAGCAGCCGGTTTTCGATGCCCTGGATTTCCTTGGGCGGACGGTCGGACGAGAGCACGATCTGCTTGCCCGACTGGTGGAGGGCGTTGAAGATGTGGAAGAACTCTTCCTGCGTGCGCTCCTTGCCCTCGAAAAACTGGATGTCGTCCACGATCAGCACATCTACGGATCGGTAGAAGAGCGAGAACTCGGCGGCGCGGTTCTGCTTGATGGACTGGACGAACTCGTTGGTGAAGCGCTCGCTCGACACGTACAGCACGCTCGTGGCCTGTCCATGCTCGAGGGCGAAGTTGCCGATGGCCTGAATGAGGTGGGTTTTGCCCAGTCCCACGCCTCCGTACACCAGAAACGGGTTGAAAGACGTGCGCCCGGGCTGCGCGCCGATGGCGAGCGCCGCGCTACGCGCGAGCCGGTTGCAATCGCCTTCGATGAACCGGTCGAAAACGTACGTGCCGTTCAGGTTGCTGTCCACCGGGGCTTTCTGGATGCCGGGGAGCGCGAACGGGTGCGCCTGCGGAGGGGACGCGGAGGGGGACGGACGCGCAGCGACCGCGGCTCCGGGGCGTCCAGGCGCACGGCGGGCCGGGTCGGCCGGTGGACGGGTACCAGATGGGCCCGCGCTGCCGGAGGACTCAGCACCAGGACGCGGCGTTGCAGCAGGTGGGGGCTGCTGGGGGCGGACGGTTCCTCCCTGCGAAGGCGCTCCAGGCTTGGCCGGCAGTTGCATGGACGCCCCACTGTGCCCCGCTTCCCGGTCCTCCTTCTCGATCACCACTTTGTAGTACAGGCGTCCCGTAGGGCCGAGCACTTTGGTAATCGTCTTGCGCAGCAGCTTGAAGTAATGCTCTTCAAGCCATTCGTAGTAAAACTGGCTGGGCAGTTCTACCGTCAGCTTCACGACCTCGCCTTCCCGCTCAACGCTGACTGGCTTGATGGGCCCGAACCACGTCTTGAAACTCTGGGGCGAAGAGATGTTGGCCCGGATCACCTCCAAGCAGGCGTTCCATAAGACTTCGGGCGATTGCTCCATGAACCGAAGGGGGGATCAGCAAGCCGGCAGGCAAAGGGTTAGTGAAGGGGAGTCTGTGGTTGTCCACGACTTATCCACACTGACACGTGAGGTGTGGATAAAGAGGGTGCTGCACTACCTGATGCGTAGCCCTTAAGCCTGGGTTGGGCTCCCGCTGCTGAAATCCTGCTTTTGAGGGAGGAAGAGGCCGGTTCGAGGGGAAGGAGAGCGGCATGAGGTCGCAGGAGCGGGGGAGGGTGTAGCGTTGGGTTGCAGAGCAGCAGGCGTAACTGCGCAGTTATCCACAACTTGTTCACCGTATCGGACGTGCCTGCAACAGTGAACCACGTGGTCAATCCCACAGAGGGGGCGCAAACCTACGAAGCGGAAAAGGAAGCCCGGCAAGACCCCCGGTATATTTCCTCAACGTTAACGAAGATGGTAACCTTCGCGGGCGATACGGTGCAAGGCGCAGGGGGGATTTCACACAACAAAATCCTGCGTCTCAGAGGCTCTCGGGGTCGCAGGTTTCATCCCAACTTCGGCAATCCCTGGGGGCGGGCACTTGGCAGGGGAAACGTGGGCGGTTTATCTTCTCGGTTCTCTGTTCTTTTTGATCTTGATGCATTGTGCGGAGGTGAAGTCCATGCTCGAAGTACGCCTGGCCTCGCTCAAGCCCGGTCTCCATTCGCTCGCCTTCCATCCAACGGCGGAGGAAGTGGGGCTCGACCCCACCGAGTTTCGGGACGTTGAGGTGCACGTGCGGCTCGACTACAACCCCGAGCAGGTGTACGCCACCGTGTCAGCCAGTGCGCTGGCGACGCTGGTGTGCGACCGAACCCTGGTCGAGTTCGAGCAGCCCGTAGAAGGCCGCTACGCGGTACTCTACACCTCGGCAGAAGTGGACGATGCGGCCGACGACGTGCGACCGCTGCCCACCGATGAGCAGGTGCTCGACCTGTCGGAGGCGGTGCGGGACACGCTGCTGCTGGCGCTGCCAGCGCGACGTGTGGCACCCGGTGCCGAGGACGCGCCGATTCAGACCCAGTACGGGGCGCTGCTCGGGGACGATGGTGAGCCCATCGACCCGCGCTGGGAGGCGCTTCGCAAGTTCAAAGATCCATCCTGACGCTTACAGCCCTTTGAGGTGATCTCATGCCCAACCCGAAAAAGAAATTCTCCAAAGCCCGCCGGTCGCAGCGCCGCGCGGTGTATTACAACCGGCTCGAAGCGCCGGCGATCACGACCTGCCCCAACTGCGGTCAGCCCGTGCAGACGCACCGCGCCTGCGCCTCGTGCGGCACCTACCGCGGGCGGCTGGTGATCAAGCCTGCTGAGGCGGCGGCCTGAGCCACCTTCCATTTCAGTTTGCACGCCCGCGCTGGCTTTTGGTCGGCGGCGGGCGTGCTTTTTTAGGTGCCGTGCTGTTGTACCTTGCCCGCCCTGTTTGCCACAACAAGCTGACGACACATGGTCATCAAGGTCGCCGTTGACGCTATGGGGGGCGATGCCGCTCCGGCGGTCGTCGTAGAAGGAGCCGTCCGGGCGCTGCGTGCCTCGGAGGGCGCGCTCGACCTGCTGCTCTTCGGCAAGCGCGACGCCATCAATGCCGAGCTGCGCCGCCTCGAAGCCCAGGATCTGCCTCTGTCGGTGCATCACACCGACGACGTGATCGAGATGGCGGATGCGCCTGCACAGGCGGTCAAAACCAAGACGCAGTCTTCCATCCACCTGGGCCTGGGGGCGCATAAGGCGGGGCTGGCCCACGCCTTCGTGAGCGCAGGCAACACAGGAGCCGTGATGGCCGCTGCGCTGTTCGTGTTGGGGCGGCTTCCGGGCGTGGCAAGGCCCTCGCTCGTCGGCTTTTACCCCACGACCAAGGGTTTTTCCCTCCTGCTCGACGTGGGCTCGAACGTGGACTGCAAGCCGGAGCATCTGGTGCAGTTCGCGCAGATGGGAAGCATCTACGCCGAGCGCATCCTCAACCGCGACGAGCCCACCGTAGGCCTGATGAACATCGGGGAGGAGCGCGGCAAGGGCAACGAACAGGCCAAGGCGGCCTTCGAATTGCTGTACGAAGCGTCCGGATTGCGTTTCATCGGCAACCTGGAAGGACGAGACCTCCTGCACCACGGAGCCGATGTGGTGGTGACGGATGGGTTCGTGGGCAACGTGCTCCTCAAGTTCGGTGAAAGCATCACCACGGCGCTGCCGGTCATGCTGAGCCAGGCCATGGAGCGGCTGAGCCTTTCTGCCGATCAGCAGGCCATCGTGGGCAGCGTGTTGCAGGAGATGCGGCAGCCCTTCAACTACGAGAATTATGGCGGCGCGCCCCTGCTGGGGGTGGCGGGCAACGTCGTCATCGGGCACGGCGGCTCGACGGCCCGCGCCATCGAGCAGATGATTTACGCCGGGGCTGAACTGGCCCGCCAGGAAGTGTCGCGTGCCATCGCCGGAGCCATGGGCACGCCCGTGGCGTAAGCAGCGGGTTTCTGCCATTCCCCACTATCGTGTGCGGCCTCGACGGGCCTGCTGCACCCTGCTTTATGCGAAGAGCCGCCATTACCGCCGTTGGGCACTACGTACCCGAGGAGCGCCTGACCAACGCCGACCTCGAGAAGATGGTTGATACCAACGACGAGTGGATCAGGACGCGCACCGGCATTCGTGAGCGCCGCATCCTGCGCGATCCAGGCAAGGCCACTGCCTTTATGGCGTCCCAGGCCGCCCGCACCATTCTGGAAAAGCGCGGCCTCGATGCCAGCGAGGTCGAGGCCATCATCGTGGCGACGGTGACGCCGGACATGTTTTTCCCGGCAACGGCGTGCCTGGTGCAGCACGAGATCGGCGCGTCGAACGCCTGGGGCTTCGACCTGTCCGCGGCGTGCAGCGGCTTCGTCTTCGCCCTCTCCACCGCGGCGCGCTTTATCGAGAGCGGTAAGCACGACCGCGTGCTCGTCATCGGGGCGGACAAGATGAGCAGCATCATCGACTACACCGACCGCAACAGCTGCGTGCTCTTCGGCGACGCCGCCGCGGGCGTGCTGCTGGAACCGGACACCGAAGGCTACGGCTTGCTCGACTCGCGCGAGTACGTGGACGGCTCGCACGCCGACATGCTCCGCATGGCTGCCGGCGGAAGCCTCCACCCATCGTCTCACGAGACGATTGACAAGCGGATGCACTACCTCTACCAGGAGGGCAAGTCCGTTTTCAAGCACGCCGTCGTGGGCATGGCCGATGTGTCTGCGGAGATCATGGAGCGCAACGGGCTTTCAGGAGACGACGTGCGCTTTCTCGTCCCCCACCAGGCCAATCTCCGCATCATAGACGCGACGGCGCGCCGCATGGGCATCGGCATGGACAAAGTGATGCTCAACATCGAGCGTTACGGCAACACGACGGCGGCTACCATCCCCATGTGCTTGTCCGAGTGGGAGTCTCAACTCTGCCGGGGCGACAATCTGGTGCTGGCGGCCTTCGGCGGCGGTTTCACGTGGGGCGCTTCGTACGTGAAGTGGGCTTATGATGGCGCGGACGTACCGGCCTGATGGGTGCAACCCGTCTTCTGGCCGCCGTGTTGGCTTACCCGTCGTTCTCGCTTAGTGCTTTACCCTTCTGATGAAGACTGCTTTTCTGTTTCCGGGCCAGGGCTCGCAGGCACCCGGCATGGGCCGTGCGCTGTTTGATGCTTTTCCCGAAGCCCGCGCGCGTTTCGAGCAGGCCGACGATGTGCTGGGCTTCTCGCTCAGCCGCATCATGTTTGGCGAGGATGCCGAGGCGCTGCGTCCCACCGAGGTGACGCAGCCGGCCCTGTACGTGCACAGCCTGGCGGCGTGCGCGGTGCTGGAAAAGCGCGGCCTGCTGCCCGACGCCACGGCGGGGCACAGCCTGGGCGAATACAGCGCCCTCGCTGCTGCCGGGGCGCTCCTGTTCGAGGACGGGCTGCGGCTCGTGCGCCTGCGCGGCGAGCTGATGGCGCAGGCCGGCCAGCAGCGGCCCGGCACGATGGCCGCCCTGCTGGGCGTAACGGACGAGCAGGCCGAGGCGCTCTGCATTGCCATCAGCGACAGTGAGGCGGGGCTGGTGCAGGCCGCCAACTTCAATGCGCCCGGCCAGATCGTCATTTCCGGCGACGTGGCGGCGGTTGAAGCGGCCGTAGCGCGGGCCGCAGAGTTCGGTGCGAAACGCGCCGTGCTCCTGCCTGTGAGCGGCGCCTTCCACTCCCTCCTGATGGAGTACGCCCGCGAAGGGCTGGCCGACGCGCTCACGGGGGTGGAGATCCGCACGCCGCGCTGCCCGGTCTACCTCAACGTGACCGCGCAGCCCTCCCGGGACCCCGACGACATCCGCCAGCGATTGCTCGAACAACTGATGGCGCCCGTAAAATGGGCGCAGACGCTCGTCAACATGCACGTGGACGGCGTGGAGCGCTACCTCGAAGTGGGCACGGGCAACGTGCTTACCGGCCTCGTGCGCCGCACCGTCGGACGAGACATACACGCGCTGACGGCAGGAACGCCCGAAGAGCTTGATGCCCTGACCACCTGACGCTGCACATCATTTCTACTACTCATGCAACTCGACCTCACGGGAAAGTCGGCCCTCGTCACCGGCGGTACGCGCGGTATCGGACGCGCCATCGTTGAACACCTGGCAAAAGCGGGAGCCCGCGTGGCCTTCACCTTTCGCTCTTCCACGCACGAGGCCGAAGCACTTAAAGCCGAACTGGAAGCGGAGGGCACAGCCGTGCTGATGCTACAGGGTGACGCCGCCGATGCTGCGCACGCGCAGCAAGCTGTGGACGCGGTGTTGGATGCGTGGGGCAGCCTCGATGTGCTCGTCAACAACGCGGGCGTGACGAAGGATAATCTGATGATCCGGATGACGGAGGCGGACTGGGATGCCGTGATCGGCACCAACCTCAAAAGCGTCTTCAACTTCTGCAAAGCGGCCTACCGCCCCATGATGAAGCAGCGCGGTGGCAAGATCATCAACCTGTCGAGCGTGGTCGGTGTGACGGGCAACGCGGGGCAAACCAACTACGCGGCCTCAAAAGCGGGCATTATCGGCTTTTCCAAGAGCCTGGCCAAAGAACTCGGTAGCCGGAGTGTGACGGTAAACGTGGTAGCGCCCGGCTTTGTCGCCACCGACATGACCGCCGCCCTGGGCGACGCCGCGAAAGAAGCAATGCTGGGTGCCGTCCCGCTGGGACGCCCGGCGCGTCCCGCCGACATTGCCGCTGCCGTCACGTTTCTGGCCTCGCCAGCCGCCGACTACGTGACCGGGCACGTGCTGCATGTGGACGGCGGACTGGCCATGTAGCATTGGAGCCATCCGGCGCGGTGCGCGTTGGGAACCCATACGCTTACTCTATATATGTCTCAATCTTCCCCCCGTCGCTTCGTAGCGACGCTGGATCTGACGACGCGCGCGCAGGAACAGGCGCGCATGACCGTGTCGGATCAGGAGGTGGTGCAGCCTGAAAACGCGCTCCCCTCCGTCGAAATAGCGGACCTGCCGGCCGAACTCCAGGCCGCCGTCAAGGCCGTCGGCTGGACGAGCCTGATGCCCGTGCAACAGCGCGCCCTCCCGTACCTCCTGGCCGGGCGCGACCTCATCGTGCAGTCCAAAACGGGTTCGGGCAAGACGGGCGCGTTTCTGCTGCCCCTTTTCACGGGGCTCGATCCCGCGCAGAAATCGGCGCAGGCACTCGTGATGGCCCCGACGCGCGAGCTGGCCCGGCAGATTCACGAGGAGTTTCTGCGGCTGCGCGCCGGGCGCGGCGAAACGCAGGGCCTCGAAGCCGCGCTCGTGTACGGAGGCGTGCGCTACAACGAACAAACGAAGGCGCTGCGTGACGGCGCCCAACTCGTCATTGGCACGCCAGGTCGCATCCTCGACCACTTGGAGCGGCGCACCTTCACGCTCGACGCGCTGCGCACGCTCGTGCTCGACGAGGCCGACGAGATGCTCTCGATGGGCTTTTTGCCGGCTATGAAGCGCCTCTTGCGCTACCTGCCCTCTAAGCGCCAGAGCTGCCTCTTCAGCGCCACCATGCCGCCGCGGGTGCGCGCCCTCTCGCGCGAGTTTCTGCGCGAGCCCGACTTTCTGGCGCTCAGCTCGGGCAACGTCAACGTGGACACCATCGACCACCGGTACTACGTGGTGCCGGGCATGGCCAAAGACCGCGTGCTCGCCCGGCTCATTGAGATGGAGAACCCGGAAAGCGCCATCATTTTTGCCAATACCAAGCGCGAGGTCGAGTACCTGACGCGCTTTCTGCGCAACTACGGCCACGATGCGGGTGAGATTTCGGGCGACCTGTCGCAGGGTGCGCGCGAGCAGATCATGCAGCGTATCCGCGACGGCCAACTCCGCTTTCTCGTCGCCACCGACGTAGCTGCGCGCGGCATCGACATCTCCGACCTCAGTCACGTTGTGCAGTACGACGTGCCCCAGGACCCGGAGTACTACGTTCACCGCGCCGGGCGCACGGCCCGTGCCGGCAAAACAGGCGTCGCCATTGCCCTCGTCACGCGCGAGGAAAAATCCAAGCTGCTCTCGATTGCGCGGCGCTACGACATTCCCATGGAAGAACACGACATTCCGACCGAAGAGGCTTTCCAGGCGCACCTGAGCGAGCGGCTGACCGAACTGCTCGAATCGCGCTACCGCGACAAGTCCAACCTGGAGCGCGAGCGGGCGGGCCGCTTCGAGGAACTGGTGCGGGACCTGGCCTCGGAGGAGCCGCACCTCCTGGCAATGCTCGTGGACGACCTCTACCACCGGCAGATGCACCGCGCTGCCGCGCCCGAACTGGCTCAGCAGGAACGCCGCCTCGACGAACCCAAGCCGGCCGCCGCGCCCCGCAAGCGGAGCGGGCGCAACCGCCGACGTGGCAATCGGGAAGGGGGGGAGCCTCAGGGAGGAGAGGGCGCATGACCCGTCTGGTGCTCGTCTTCTTGACCTGCGTGCTCGCGCTGTCTGCACGGGCGCAGGACGGCGCGTCTTTCCGCGTCTTCCAGGCCGACGGCACCCCAGCCACGCTTGACGACATCGTCCGCGAAGCGCAGGCAGCCGATGTGCTGTTTCTCGGCGAGGTCCACGACGACTCGGTAACGCACGTAGTGCAGGCCGACCTGTTGCAGCGCCTGCTGGCCGACACCACGCGCACCGTCACGCTTTCGCTCGAGATGTTCGAGCGCGACGTGCAGGGGGTGCTGGACGAGTATCTGGCAGGATGGATTACCGAGGAGCAGTTTCTCCGTGCGGCGCGCCCGTGGCCCCGCTACGCCGCGCACTACCGTCCGCTCGTCGAGGCTACGCGCGCCGCCGGGCGGCCCGTCGTAGCGGCCAACGCGCCGCGCCGGTACGTCAACCGTGTCGCCCGTCTGGGGCCGGCATCGCTCGATTCGCTCCACGCGCCCGCCCGCATGTTTCTGCCACCGCTGCCTTACCCGGCGCCGAGTGCCAGGTACCGGCAGAAGTGGGACGCCCTCGCGGCGGACATGGGGCACGGTGCGCACGGCAAGAGCGGCGAGGGCCCTTCCAATATGCTCTGGTCGCAGTCCCTATGGGATGCCGCGATGGCGTACAGCATTGCGGGGCAGTTGGCGCAGGAGCCTGAAGCCCTTGTTGTGCACGTGGTGGGCGGGTTTCACGTAGAGCAGGGGACGGGGACGCCCGAGATGCTGCAGATCTACCGCCCTGCCTCAAAGGTGGTGATTGTGGCCATGCAGCCGGCTGCAAACCCAGGCAGCTTCAATCCCGCAGAGCACGCGGGGCTGGGCGATTACGTGGTGCTCACGCAGCAGTAATCCGTGCCGGTGCACGAGGCCCTTGCTGGCCGGACCAGCGAAGGGGCAGTGTTGCCGCCACCAACCCTAAACCGAAAGGGAAGCCACCGACGAGGGGCGCCCCCCACCATCCAAACTTCTATACTGGATGGGGCCACTTCCGGAGGAAACAGTGTGAACGGCCGCACACGTCGTCCAGGATCCGCCGTCAATGCGCTGCTCGAACGATGCCGCGTGCGGCTGTCCCGTGGCGAGTTCGACGGAAACCTCCCCGGCTGGATCGGGCGTGATGCCGACGATGGCGCAGCCTAAGTGGGGAAACGCTTCGTAAGGTTTGCAGGGGGGATAGGTCGTTTCGTTGTTGAACGGGTAATAGTTCAAACGTGCCGGCACGTCGATCATGCAAAGGAGGATTGAGCCCCCAGGCCCCGTTTCGCTCCAGCGATTGGCGTTGCTCAGTAGCGAGCCCATAATTACATACCCGGCAGGATGATAGTCGGTCAGGTACGTGCAGGCTGGATTGGCAGAGGTGATGTACTCACCGGTTGCCCAGGTGGGGGCCAAGCGCCCGCCTGAGGTTAGCGTCTTCGAGATGGTGAGACGGCCCAACTCCCCAGCGGCGGTAACAGCCATCAGCTCCGTTGGAGAAAGCGGATCTCCCACCCCATCGAGGGTATAGACCTCGTTGTAGGTCGGATCGTTGTAGATCCACTTGCCGAGGCTGGGGATCCAGGTGGCACCGGGATCATGACCCACGGTAGAGATCAGCATGGCATGAAGTCCGGCAGCGGCCATCAGCACCTGAAGCATAGATTGCTGATAGCTGCACAGCGCGAAGTGGTACGAGTCGAAGTCGTTCATTTGCCAGTGACCTGCGCTCACCCGGCTCATCTGGCCGGTGCCTGTATAGGCGCCGGTGTACACGTCGAGTCCGAGCAGATCGCACAGCATCCTGTACCCGTTGTGATTGTAGGCAGCCCAGTGCTGAGAGTCGGCATCCTGCCGGTTGCTGTCCCGGTCGAGCGCGAGGAGATCTTCGCGCTCAAGCCCCGGGGCGAGCGTTTCATTGCCTGTGCCTGCGGGAATTTGCAGGTGGAAATAGTAATAGGGATGGATGGCCGTCCGAGCGATCCAGTCGCGCAGGCACCGTGCTACATCGAGGTCTGTGGTGGCGTCGGGGTAGCAGGACAGGATTTCCGCTACGAGCCACTGCAGCCGTGTTGCAAAAGGCCCATCGAGATCGGCAGGCTTGTAGGTGAGGCGCGGGCTCGCCGCCGTGATCCGGTGCGGATTCAGGAGCTGCACGGAAGGGCGGGGAGCGGGTGGGGCCGATAGCCGGGCAGCCTCCTGCTCTACTGTGGCCGTGAGGGCAGGCCAGAAAGCGATCTCGTGGGTGAGTCCGGCTCCCATTTCGCGGGCCGTCATGCCGGCCCCCGTGAAGCCCAGCCGGAAGTCCCCCATTGCGACGTCGCCTGCAAACAACGCGGGCAGTTCCGACGCCTCCACGACGATGGAGTTCAGGTCCTGCCCTGTCGCCTGCTGCCAGCTATCGAGCGTCGCGTGCTGCGTGGCATCGTGCCACGCGCTGAAGCCGCTGCTGCTCGGGACAAACACATTTTGCTCTCCTGTGTACTGCACCCCGTTCCCCAGCGCAATCAGCGCTTCCTGCCCGCCCACGACAATGCAACGTCGCAGAGTAACCGCGAGAGCACTCAGATCCAAGTTGCGCTGCGCACCGCTTGAGGCGTGATAAAAGACGCAGTTCTCCAACACGAGCGTGTGTACCTGATCCCCGCACCAGACGGCGTTGCCGGCCTCGATGGCCACGGCGGTGTTGCGGATGACGACGCTGCTAGCGGCGCCGCTGAGGGCAAATGCCCGGCTGTTGGGCCTGAAAAGCGCGTCTCCGTCGCTGATGCCGCGCACCACCAGGCCGTCCACAGCCAGCGAGTGCGGCGAAGGCACCGCATCAGTCACGGCCTCGCTACAGCCCGAGGCGTAGCTGTAACGGCCTGCATCGCCTCCGATAACTGTTTCTGCGGCGCTGACGCCGAATCCGCTGTCGCAGTACTCTGCCGTCGCGCCGATGTACTGTACCTTCTGATGGAGCAGCGTGCCTGCGGCGCGAGGCGCGTAGCCTGTGACTGGATGAAGTGAGGATCCCTTAGCGCGCGTTCTTCTGAAGACGGCTTCCTCTCCAGTAGGGTCGGCGAGATGTGCCACAAACAGGGTGCTACGGGCAGCGTCGGCCGTAGCGCAGCATCCCCACACGGTGGCGTCCTCTACGAGCCCGGAGCCGAGAACAATGCCGGTTCCACTCGCCGCTTCTGCCAGGGTGCGTCGGATCGTAGACTGCCGTCCCAGGGCCACTGTGGCATCTCGCTCCGACGCGCGCCGTGCCCATACGCCATCAAGGTGCGATCCGGGTACGTACTGTTCGGCTGGGTAAGCAAGACGTATCCCTACCTGGCGCTGGGACACCTCATACGTGCCATCAGGTAGAGCGCCTGGGTCGGTGGAGGCATAGACGTGTAGCCGCAGTTCGGTGTCCGACACAGCTTCCAGATATACCTGTCCTTCTCCAGTGACGCCAGCGAGGGAAGACTGTGGCTCCAGCAGTCTGCCCTCTTTCCAGACTCCAATGTGCAGATCGGGCGTGAGAGGAGCCGGAAGGGCCCAAGAGATGCTATAGACGTTCGGCATGTCTGTGGAGGCCCATCTCGCAGCCGCCACTCCATCAGCGCCATCGATTACGGGCAGCTCTCCCTGCCCGTAGCTGTACACCTGCGCTACAAGGCCGTTGAGGTCGAGAGCTTCGCGCCAGTAAGAGGCTGCGTCGAGGTTAATCCGGCTCATGGCTACAGCAGAACAAGCGTTTTGACTCCCTGGGGAGTCTGTAGGAAATACTGCCCGCGCGCAAAGCTGCTCACGTCGAGCGTAACCGGGGCCCCTGTAGACGTGACGCGCAGAACGCGCCGCCCGGCAAGATCGTAGAGCGTAGCCGACTTCTCTTCTGGCAGGCCATAGATGCGCACCAAGTCCCTCGCAGGATTGGGTAGCACCTGAATGTCCATCGGCGCATCGATGGTGACCTGAACAACCTCCGAATATTGCGCACGCCCGTCGTAGTCAACCTGACGTAGCCTGAAGTGGTGGAGCCCCGGACTCAGCTGCTGCAAGCGAACTTCGTAGCGCTGCTTCTGCGCTGTTGTACCGTGACCTGTGACGTAGGCACGTTCCGTCCACGTGTCTTCTACGAGTTGCTCGACGGAAAAGCCAGCGTTGTTCGTTTCTGAAGCAGTAGTCCAGCGCAGTATAGCAGACAGGCCGTCCACTAGCGCTGTTACCCCCTCCAACTCCACCGGAAGCGAGGCTTCCTTGATGCGTGCAACGGCTTCGCTCAGCGTGCGCAGCGGGGAGAAGCTGGATCCATCAGCGGTATCGTCGCCGGTTACACTCACGAAAATCCCATCCGCCAATACGGGCGCATAGTTCGCGTGGCCAGCGGCAAGCACCTTTAGCGGTGCTCGCAAGTAGGAATACGCGCCTGCAATGGCAGCGCTCTGGAGGAAATGGCGACGGTTCAAGGGGCTGATGCTCGTATTGCGGAGTCATCGGCTCGATTTTAACTCTTTTAATGATTTGTTGAGCAGCGCACACCGTCTTCATGGGACAGGGTGTCGGAAGGTCCTCCACGGGCCCTCCGGCATCGAAAACGCGCCACCTTCCTTATGAGGGCTGATGTCGGGACGATAAAACAGGTGTCTTTACCTGCCCTAACTCCAAACTCCCATGCGTCAGCCCCTCCGCCAGCGTCGCCATCCACGGCGCTCAATTGCCCACTACCGCCGCAGCGACCTGCGCCAGTTGCCCAGTCCTTCTATTCCCGTACGCCCCGATCCGTCCTCGCACCGCCGGGTGATGCTGGAGCAACTCCGCAACCTCGTGATGGCCCCGATGCCATGTGGTCTAAAGCCGATTTTCAGCCCCAACTGAAGAGGGCGGGACAACAGGCCGAGTACCGGATGTGGTGGGCGGTGAGGGATTCGAACCCCCGACCCCCTCGGTGTAAACGAGGTGCTCTGAACCAGCTGAGCTAACCGCCCCTAACGAAATGCGGACCTCGGACGTGGGAATGCGATGTGATCTCTCGGTCAATCCGCAGCCATCCGTCCGAAATCCGCAACAGAAGAGCGGGAAACGGGATTCGAACCCGCGACCCTCAGCTTGGGAAGCTGATGCTCTA
>CBDUBO010000007.1:0-17939 GCA_965365405.1 uncultured Rhodothermales bacterium
TCGCCAAGCGCTACTCGACGCCCAAGAGCGGCACGTTCATCAACGGCATCCTCGACAGCATCCTGCTCGAACTCCTCAAAGAAGGCGAGATTCGCAAAACCGGTCGCGGATTGGTGGGAATGCCGCGCCTCAAACCGGGCACCTGATGGGACGCATCGCCATCGGCGACGTGCACGGCTGCCCGAAGACGCTGCGCG
Source organism: uncultured Rhodothermales bacterium (assembly GCA_965365405.1). Classification (GTDB taxonomy): domain Bacteria; phylum Bacteroidota; class Rhodothermia; order Rhodothermales; family BA12; genus CBDUCD01. The sequence goes on from CBDUBO010000007.1 coordinate 198, forward strand.
CGCTGCTCGACCGGTTACGCCTCAAAGGAGACGAGCACCTCATTTTCGTGGGCGACTACGTGGACCGGGGGCCGGACTCGAAGGGCGTCGTGGAGATGCTGATTGGGTTGCGCGAGCGCTACGAATGCACGTTTCTGCGCGGCAACCACGAAGCGCTCCTGCTGGCCTACCTGGACGGCGAAACCATCAACGGGCACGATGCCGGCGAGGTGTGGAGCATCAACGGCGGGATGCAGACGCTGGGGTCTTACGTCGTTGCCGGGCAAGTGCGCATTCCCGACGAGCACGTGGCGTTTTACCGAGGTACCCAGCTCTACGCCGACCACGACGACTTCTTCTTCGTTCACGCCGGCCTCGACCCCGACCTCACCATCGCGGAAAACCTCGAAGAAGGAGATTCAGAGGTGTTCCTCTGGGAGCGCAGCCACCTCAACGCCGCCCACCTTGCGTGGGAGAAGCCTGTCGTGTGCGGCCACACGCCGCGCAGCGAGCCCGTCAACCGCGATAAGCTCCTCATGATCGACACGGGCTGCGTGTACCACCTGCGTCCGCACCTGGGCCGGCTGTGCGCCGTGCGTCTGCCCGAACGGGAATTCGTCTTCCAGTCTTACGCCGAGTAATGGGCGGGTAAGGCGGCCAGGTCAGAACGACAGCCACAGCCCGCCCCGCACGAGCGGGCGCTGGGCACCGGCCTCGACGTAGAACGTGAACCGTTCGCCAGGGCGGGTGACGAAGCGCAGGTACGGGTCGAAGAAGAGGCTGAAGCGCCGGTTTTTGTCGGCCCGCGTTTCGTCGGTGCCGAAGGCGAGGGCCGGGCCGAAGCGCGCCCCGAAGTCCACGTCGTAGCCGGTGAACGACTCCTCGCTGAAAAGCCGCGCGATGCCGAGCGTGCGAATGGCGCCGCCCCCGCCGACGGATACCTGCACGGTGCCTTCACCCCCCAGAAAGGGCGGCACACCGTCCACGAACACCAGCCCCTCGGTCACGAAAAACGCGCCGGGCGAGAGGTAGCCCACCTGCGCGCCCAGGCCGGGCAGCAGGCCTACGCCGAGCTGGAGGTTGCCACTCGTCTGGAGGGGCTGCGCCCGCGCCGCCGGCAGGGCAAGAAGCAGCATGAGAAGCGCGGGAAGACCGCGCAGGCGTGGAACAAGGCGCACAGGGGTGGATATCGAGCCCGCTTTTTGGAATTAGAGGGGGAGCTTGGAGGTCGGATATGCGACACCAATCTCTGCCCTCCAACCGCTTCAAACATACACACGATGGCACTCCGCTGCGGTATCGTCGGCCTTCCGAACGTCGGAAAGTCTACCCTTTTCAACGCGCTCAGCAGCGCCGGGGCCGAGTCGGCCAACTACCCGTTCTGCACCATCGAGCCCAACGTGGGCGTGGTGCCCGTGCCTGACGAGCGCCTCGAACGGCTGGCTACGCTGGCCAAGAGCGCGCAGACCTTGCCCGCCACCATCGAGTTCGTGGACATCGCCGGCCTCGTCGCGGGCGCGTCCAAGGGCGAAGGGCTCGGCAACCAGTTTCTGGGTCACATCCGCGAGGTGGACGCCATCGTGCACGTCGTCCGGTGCTTCTCGGACGAGAACGTCGTCCACGTCGCCGGCGCCGTCGATCCGGCGCGCGACATCGAGACGATTGACACCGAGCTGCTGCTCAAGGACCTCGAAACCGTCGAGAAGCGCATCGAGCGGCAGGCCAAGGCCACCAAGACGGGCGACAAAAAGGCGAAGGAGGAGATGGCCTTCTACGAGCGCCTGCGCGACCATCTGGGCGAGGGCCTCGCCGCCCGCGCCTTCCAGCCGCAGAACGAAGAGGAAGCGGCGTGGCTCAAAAACGTCTTCCTGCTGACGTCCAAGCCCATTCTCTATGCCGCCAACGTGGCCGAGTCCGACCTGCCGGACGGCAACGCCAACGTGGACGTGGTGCGAGGCCTGGCGGCAAAGGAAAACGCCGAGGTAGTGGTGGTGTGCGCCGAACTGGAGGCGCAGATTGCCGAACTGGAGCCCGAAGAGCGGGCCATGTTTCTGGAAGAGAGCGGCGTCGAAGAGCCGGGCCTGAACCGGCTGGTGCGGGGGGCCTACAAGCTCCTGGGCCTCATCACCTACTTCACCGCCGGGCCGAAAGAAGCGCGGGCGTGGCAGATCACGCGGGGCACGAAAGCGCCGCAGGCCGCCGGCGTGATCCACTCCGACTTCGAGAAGGGCTTCATCCGCGCCGAGACGATTAAGTTTGCCGACTACGACCGGTTGGGCTCGGAGGCCGCCGTGCGCGAGGCCGGGGCGCTGCGCTCGGAAGGACGCGAGTACACCGTCGAGGATGGCGACGTGATGCTGTTCCGCTTCAACGTGTGAGGCCGTCAGGCCCCACTCTGGCCCTGCCTACCGGCCCGCCCCGTCGGGCCACACGACGCGCACCGGCACGGGCACGGCGCACGCTTCGACAGCGCGGGGCTTGAGGGCGAAAAAGTCGCTGTCGCGGTAGTACTTGCGCGTCTTCGCCTGGGCAAAGGCAGGACTCTCCGGGTCCATCACCTCGACGCGCGGGCGTTCTGCTTCGGGCAGGTGGGACACGATCACGAAGCCCCTGATAGGCGTGCGCGCAGCGGGATCGGCGATAGCGCCGCTCGAAACCGACGCATCCCCTCGCGCCACATGCTGCACGTGCGGCATTCCCGCCACCACGCGCCCGAACACGGTCAGGTTGCGGTCGAGGTAACGCTGGTCGCGCCCGTTGATGATGTAGAAGTGGCTGGAGCCCGAGTTCGGATCGGTGCTGCGGGCCATGGCGACGCTGCCGTAGCAGTGCAGCGGCCACACCGTTCCTGCTGCCGGGTCGTGGCCCACGGCGAATCCGGCGACGTGCCCTGTCTCCGGCGCGTAGAGGTCGGGAGAATCGTTGCGCACGAACGCGAGGCCCTCCAGGGGCCGCTCGAACTCGGCGTGCAGGAGGGGTGCCTGCGTCGAATCCACGTCTTCAGGCACGCCGGCCTGCGCCACGAAGTTGTCGATGACGCGGTAGAAAGCGGCTCGATCTCCATAAAAGCCCTCCCGCACCAGCCGGCGCATCTGGGCCACGTGCGCGGGGGCAAACTGCGGTGCCAGTTCGATGAGCACGTTGCCGGTAGGCAGGTGCAGCATCAGCAGGTCGTCGGGCGCGACGGGACGCCAGCGGGCCTCGGGGGGCGCGTCGGCAGGGGGCTCCGGGTCAGTCGGGGTAGGACTCGGGGCCGTGGAGGTGCAGCCTGCCGTGAGCAGCAGGGTGGCAGCCACGAGAACGTGAGGCAGACGAGCCGGAGTCATGGCGATTGGTGCAAAGGCAGCGCCAAACTACGATGCTGCTACCCGCTCGCCAGGTTCGCGGGCGTGGCTACTCCACATCAGAACAGCCGCCCGAAGGTGAACGAGACGACTGGGGTCCCGAAAAACTGCTGTGGCTTTTTGATGCGCGGCTCGAGCAGGGCGATGGCGTCGGGGAAATAGTCGAAGCGGTAGGCAATCTGCAAACCCTGCGAAACGCGCGTGCTGTAGCCGAAGTGCGCGCCGAGCGCGATCTGTCCACCCACGCCCATCTCGGCGTGCCCCCTGGGCAAGGCCGAGAACGCGTCGTATTCGCGCTCGCCTTCGTCCGGTCCCACGGCCCCGTCGCGGTTGCAATCCGCGCTGCGGTCGAACTGGCGGTTGCCGTTGCAGTCGTCGAAGTAAGGCGACACCCATCCCAGCGTCGGCCCAACGCTGGCGTGCACGTAGGGGCGGAAGTTGTCCTCGATGCTTTTGCGGAAAAGGCGGTGGAACGCCCCCAGCCGCAGCGGCACGACGAGCAGGTAGTGGGCCTTGTTCTGAATGGTGGGGCCGCCGTAGCCGAAGAACTTCGTCTCGCGTTCGTCGCGGACGCCGCTCAGGCTCAGTTCGGCCACGAGCGAGGTGAGCGGTCCGACGCGCACCGCCGCGTAGCCGCCCACGCCGAACCCGCTGTTGGTGAGCAGGAGCGAGCCGCCCGCGCCCGTGCCGTAGCGCGGCGCGGCCAGCGTGTCGGGCGGGGGCGCGTCGGCGGGCTGCGCCTGAATGGCGTGGGCGGCCAGCAGCAGCGTGAGGGCAGAGAGGATTCGCATTGATGCGGAGGGGACGCCGCCCGTACAGATGGCTCAGGCACGGGTTTCGGCCCGTGAGGGCAGAAAGGTGGGCGCCTCGCCACCGCCGTGCGCGCCCGGTGCGCGCGTCACGTCCCTACTTTGTGCCTGCCACCTGCCCCGCTGCCATGAAACTGCTCGCCTTCGTCCTTGCCCTCGTGCTGGCCACCTGCGCCACCCCCGACGCGCCGCCGCCCGAAGCGTCGCTGCCGCCCCTCGAAACCCGCGCCGACAGCATCGCGATGCGCATCTACCAGGCTGCGGGCGGCCCGGAGGTATGGGAGAGCGTGCCTTACCTCCGCTTCAACTTCGGGGCCGGCTTCGACACCGCCGCCGTGCGCCCGCCCGCGCGCCGCCACCTCTGGAACCGCATGACGGGCGATTATCGCCTCGAAGTGCCCCGCGGCGACACGCTCTACACGGCGCTTTTCAACGTCAACACGCGCCAGGGGCAGGTGTACCGCGACGGCGCGCCGCTCGACTCGACCGCGAACGCGGCCTGGCTCGAACGCGCCTACGCTTCGTTTATCAACGATACCTACTGGCTGCTCGTGCCCACCAAGCTGTTTGACGAGGGCGTGACCCGCGCCTACGTGCCCGATTCCTCCGACGCCCGCCGCGATGTGATTACGCTCACGTTCGGCGGCGTGGGCCTCACGCCCGGCGACCGCTACTGGCTCTACGCCAACCGCGAGACGGGCGCGCTCGACGCCTGGGGCTTCGTGCTCGAAGGCAATCCTGACGCCCCGGCGTCGTTCATCCCGCGAACCGAGGTGGTGACGCTGCAAACCCCCCGCGGCCCCGTTCACCTGGCCACGGCGCACCGAAGCCGGCCCGGCCGCACGCTCTACACCGACGCCCTCGCCCTGCCCGACACCGTTGCCCCGGCTGTGTTCACCGATCCGGCCGTGGGGATGGAATGATGCGGGGGCGCGGATTTCGAGATTGACGAATGCGGATTAGAGTAGGGCAACGAGCCGTGGTGTCACCGCGCGCGACACATCCCCTCGCTATCCCCACCATCCTACCACCGTATTGGACTACCGCCTCCGCATCGCGCAGCGCTACCTGTTCAGCCGCCGGCGGATCTCGCCCATCTCCATCATCACCGGCATCTCGATGGGCGGCGTGGCCCTCGGGGTAGCCTCGCTCATCGTGGTGCTGTCGGTGATGAACGGCTTTTACAGCTTCGCGCGGGACTTGCTCGTCTCGCTCGACCCGCACGTGCGCGTGGTGAGCGTAGCCGAGGACGGCATGACGGACACCGATTCTCTGCTTGCCCTCGCCCGGCAACTGCCGTACGTGACGCGGGCGTCGGCGTACGTAGAGGGTAAGGCCCTCGTAGGTCAGCAAGCGTTTGGCGAGGTCAACAAAGTCGTCGTGGTGCGCGGCGTGGACGCCGATGCGTTTGGCGAAGGGGCGGGCGCGCCCGAGCAGGCGCTCAGCGGCAGCTTCAGCCTGGAGCGGCGCGGTGGGCGGCCCGGCGTCATCGTGGGGGTGAGCCTGGCCCAACGCCTCAACCTGTCGGCCGCCACGGGTCCGTACCGTGGCAGCGACGTAACGCTGCTTTCGGCCCCGGCCATCGAGCAGTCGCTCACCAACCCACTCGCGCCGCCGCGCCTGGCGCGCTTCGAGGTGCGCGGCACGTTCGAGATGGAGGCCGCCTACGACGAAAGCCACATTTTCATTGCCACCGAAGAAGCGCAGCGCCTGTTCCGGATGCCGGGCCGCGCCACGGGCATCGAACTGCGGCTCGACGACCTCGACCGCGCCGAGCGCGTCAAGGCCGACCTGGAGGCGCGGCTGGACACATCGCAGTACCGCGTCCGGACGTGGTACGACCTCCACCGCGCGCTTTACGACGTGATGGCGCTCGAGAAGTGGGGCGCGTCCGCCGTGCTGTTCATCATCGTCGTCGTGGCCGCTTTCAACATCGTCGGCTCGCTCATGATGGTCGTCATCGAAAAGCGGCGCGATGTGGGCGTGCTGGCGGCGATGGGCGTGTCGCGCAAAGGCATCCGGCAGCTGTTTTTGCTCGAAGGGCTGCTCATCGGGGTAGTGGGCACGAGCGCGGGCGTCGTGCTGGGGCTGGCGCTGGCGCTTGCGCAGCAGCACTTCGGCCTCGTCAAGCTGGGCGGCGGGGCCGAGTCGTTTCTGATCGCGGCGTACCCCGTCCAGATTCAGCCTTTCGACGTGACTGCCATCGCCCTGGCCGCCGTGGCGCTGTGTGTGCTGGCCTCGCTCTACCCTGCCCGCCGCGCTTCCCTCATCGAGCCCGCCGCGGCGGTGAGCATGGAGTGAGGGGAGGTAGGGATATGGTCGAAGAACGAAGACCACGCGCGGTACTTCCGTGGCCACGTCCCATTTCCCCAGGCCCCACGTCCCCTCTTCACCGTTTATTCGGCCCCCGTCGGGATATTCGGGCGCGGCGCGCGTTGGAGCGGGCCTACCGAAGACCTTAACTTTCGCGGCTTAGCCGCCGCTGCGCGGCTATTGTTTTCTGTAGCCGCACTGAAATCAACCTACCATGGCGCGCAAAGATCAGCTGACGGGGAAAGGGCCGGTGGCCGGAAACCACGTCTCCCACGCCAACAACAAGGCCAAGCGCCGCTTCGAGGTCAACCTCCAGAAGAAGCGTTTCTATATCCCTGAGGAAGACCGCTGGGTAACGCTGCGCGTGTCCGGCCAGACGATCAAGACGATCAACCGCAAGGGCATTTCCGCCGTGCTCCGCGACGCGGCCAAGCAGGGCGTCAAGGTCTGACCCTCGCCCCTAAGACCAGCATAGAACGATGGCAAAGGCCAAAGAGAACCGCATCAAGATCATCCTCGAGTGCACCGAAGCGCCGGGCACGAGCCGCTACTCGACGATGAAGAACCGCCGCAAGACGACGGGCCGGTTGGAACTCAAGAAGTACAACCCGACGTTGCGCAAGCACACCGTACACAAAGAGATCAAGTAAGCCATGGCAAAGGTTAACAAGAACCAGCGTACCGACCGCGCCAAGAACCGCCAGGAAAACAAGATGGCGAAGATCGTGGTGGCGGAGAAAAAGGAGAACGGCCAGTACCGCTTCCGTCAGAAGATGGTGCAGCTCGACCAGGTACAGAACGAGATTAAGGCGGCCCGCTGAGCCCGCTGGTTTCGATTCGCGCATCCGGGCGCGTGGGGGCAGCCCTCCACGCGCCTTTTTGCGTCCGGTAGGGGGCAGGGGTGAAGGGCGGCTGACACGGGCCTCTCGGCACCTTGCTGGCACCGAGGGCGCGGCGATGGCACGCGGCAGCATATGCAGCGCGTGAGAGAAGAGCACCTCGGCACCTTCCTCGCAGGGCACGGCCAGAACTCACCTATCAGAGAAAAGGGATGTACGGATTGATTGGCAAGATGAAAGCTGTTCCAGGTAGGCGCGACGCGCTGGCCTCCATTCTGCTGGAGGGCATTTCTGCCATGCCGGGTTGCCTGAGCTACGTCGTGGCCCACGACCCTGCCGATGCAGATGCCCTCTGGATTACGGAGGTGTGGGACAGCGCTGCCAGCCACCAGGCATCGCTATCGTTGCCTTCCGTTAAGGACGCCATCACACGGGGCAGGCCCCTGATCGCGGGGTTTGACAGGCACACCGAGACGGTGCCTATCGGTGGATACGGCCTGCCTCCCACCACCAGCCCAACCGACCGACATGGCTGAACACACGGCCACCGTAACCTGGGAGCGCCGCGAGGCTCCTTTTACCGACAACCGCTACAGCCGCGCCCACGCGTGGACGTTCGACGGCGGTGCGCGGGTGGCGGCTTCGTCTTCGCCTCATGTCGTGCCGCTACCCTTTTCGGATGCTGGAGCGGTGGACCCCGAGGAGGCGTTCGTGGCCAGCCTGTCGAGCTGCCACATGCTGTGGTTTCTGTCCATCGCCGCGCGGCGCGGCTTCGTCGTCGAGCGCTACCGCGACCATGCAGTAGGGGTGATGGGCCGCAACCCGCAGGGGGCGCAGTCCATCACCGTGGTGACGCTGCGCCCCGAAGTCACCTTCGCCGGCAACCAGCGGCCGACGCCGGAAGAGGAAGCCACCCTGCACCACGAGGCGCACGAGAAATGCTACATCGCCAACTCCGTTCGTTCGGAGGTGCGGTGCGAGCCGGTGGGCAGCGCGGCCTGAACCTCGGGCCGGGCCCCTAGTGCGAGCCGCGCAGCGCCTGGTACACCATCCGCGAAATGCGCGCCCCGACGGCGTGGGCACTGTCCGGCTGCTCGAAGCCGCGCGTCAGGATGACGAGGGTGTAAGGGTTGGATTCGGGCTTGAGCACAAGCGCCGCGTCGTGGTTGATGCCGGTGATGAAGCCTGTCTTGTGGGCGACGGCCAGCGACGAATCCGGCAGGCCGGCGGGGATCATCTCGTTGAAGTGCTGGCGCAGCAGGATGGCCCGCATCTCGGCATCGGCGTCAGGGCTTACCGCCTCGCCCCGCCCGATCTTGTGCATCAGCGTGGCCAGGTCGCTGGCCGTGGCGGTGTTGTTGAGCCCGGCGCGGTAGGCCGGGATGTCCTCCACGCCCCGGTACACGCGCATGTGCGTCGTGCCCAACCCCTCGATGGTAGCCTGCACCGCCTCCGCGCTCACCTTCTCGATGAGCAGGTTGGTGGCGAGGTTGGACGAGACGGTGATCATGCGCTCGACGAGGTAGCGGATGGGGACGTGATCGCCCAGGTGCCCGTACACGTCGGCGTCCGAGTCGTCCTCGATGGCGTATTCCGACCCGTCTTTGATGGACGTGAAGGTGTTCTTGACCAGGATAGAATCGTCGAGGCTGAAACGCCCTTCTTCGGCCTGCCGGAACACCTCAATCATGACGGGCACCTTCATCGTAGAGGCGGCGTGCAGAACCGAGTCGCCGTTGAGGTTGAAGGCGGTGCCGGTGGAGTCGTCGCGCAAGGCGATGCCGAAGAGCACGTCCGGATAAGCGCTCGTGAGGGCACGCAGGTCGCGTTCGAGGCTGGAGGAGGGAGTGGTGGCGGGGCGGCAGGCGGCAAGCAGCACGAGCGGTAGCAGCAGTAGCAGACGGGGCATCTGAATGTCGGATTGCGGAAAGCGAAGCTTCCCGTAGGAAAGGCGGACGGGAAGGGCGCGACTTCGGGTTGTGGGGCCCGGTGTCACGCCCGGGGCCCGGCGCGCCGCCGCGCGAGCCGGCGCGCCAGGGTGGCGTACTCGCGCTTGATCTCGATGCCCACGGAGCGGCGGCCCAGCGCGTAGGCCGCCTCGCACGTCGTGCCCGAGCCGGCAAAGGGGTCGAGCACCAGGTCGCCCTCGCGGGTGAACAGGCGGATGAACCACGTGGGCAGCGCAATGGGAAAGGCTGCACTGTGCTTTTTGTTGCCCGTCTCCGTCGCCAGGTGAAGCACGTTAGACGGGTAGGCCAGTTCGCGCCCGACCCAGTTGGAGATGTTCTTGCCGAAGCCGCTCTCTACCTGCGAGCTGAAGCGCACGCGGTCGTTGGGGCCGAGGCGTCGCAGCCGCCGCTCGGCCCAGTCACCCATGGGCACCATTACGGCCTCCTGGTACATCTGGAAGTGCCGCTGCCTGTTGAACTGGAGGCAACGCTCCCAGGCGTCGCGGAAGCGGTTGGGCCACTTGCCGGGGTGGCAGTTCTTCTTGTGCCAGATGAACTCCTCCGTCCACAGCCAGCCCTGCCGGCGCAGTTCGAGGATGAGTTCGAGCACGTACGTCGAGCGCTCGCCGTCCACGACCTTTTCCTTGATATTGAGAATAAAGGTGCCTTCTGGCTTGAGCACGCGCAGCAGCTCCTGCGCGATGGGTGCGAACCAGGCCACGTAGTCTTCAGGAGCCACGCCGCCGTAGGTGTTTTTGCGGCTGTCGGCGTAGGGGGGCGAGGTGAGCACGAGGTCCACCGAGTCGTTTTCCATTCCCCGAAGCTTTTCCAGGCAGTCGCCCTGGATGATGCGCGGGAAGAGGTCGGCGGCAGGTTCGGCCATGGTTGAGAGGTGGGAAATAAAGGGGTAGAGGTTGGAGATATGCAGGGGCTGACCAACCTCCACGTTCCAACCTCAATTCACCCGCAGGTCTTCAGGGTAGTGGACGAGGTAGGCGTGGGGCGGGCCGAGGCGCTGCATGACCTGCCGCCACAATTCCTGCGGAGCGGTGTCGAACACGTCGGCGGCAAGGGCCGGGGTGAGCACCCAGTCGTCGCCCGCCAGTTCGGAGGCGAGCTGCCCGCCCGTCCAGCCGGCATAGCCGAGGTAGAAGCGGAAGTCGCGTGCGGCGGCGCGGCCCGCCTCGAAGTGTGCCCGGAGCGCCTCGAAGTCGCCGCCCCAGTACAGGCTGTCGGCCAGGCGCTGCGCGTCGGGCAGCAGGTCGGGGCGGCGGTGCAGAAAGTGGAGCGTTTCGGGCTGCACGGGGCCACCGTAGGCGAGGGGCGGCGAGGGGAAGCCAAAGCCTTCGAGCACGTCCTCCATGTGGAGGTCGAGCACGCGGTTGAGCACGAGCCCGAACGTGCCGGCCGCGTCGTGCTCGCACAGCAGCACGACGCTGCGGCGAAAGTTGGGGTCGCCGAGCGGGGGAGACGAGACGAGCAGGGTGCCGGCGGAAGGCGTGCGCGTGGTCATGGCAGGGCGGGATGTGCGGTGCCCCCCTTGACGAGGGCTCGGTACGCGCCGCACCACCAGTCGGCGTCGCGCGTGATGGTGGTGACGGTCACGTCCTGAAGCTGCCCGGCCACAGCGATGAGGTGCGGGGCCAGCCCGTCCCAGTCGCCCGCGCGCACGAGTGCTTCGAGGTCGTCGGCGGTGGTGCGGGCCCAGCGCCAGTCGTAGCGCAGCTTCTCGGCCTTTTTCCAGTAGCCCCGCTCGTCCCACGTCTGCGCGCTCTCGTCGATGGTGGCAAAAGCGCCGCGCAGGCTGAAGACGAGAAAGGCCACCATGTCGCGCTCCTCGTCGCCGATGCGGGGTCGCTGCGCGAGCAGGCGCACCACCTCGGCGCACGAGCGCAGGTGCGCATTGCGTGTTTTGGCGGGGTTGTCTCCGTTGACGATGCGTCCCACGGCGGTCTGGCTCAGAGAGGATCGGTAGGGGCAGAAGGGTCGTCCGGCAGGGCCACGTCTGCGGGCGTCGGGTGGAGGGCCGCGCCGCGCGGACGGGCTGCGCGCCGGGTAAGGCGGCGGACAAGATCGCGCGGCAGCACGCCGATGGCAAAGAGAACGGCGAGGAAAAGGGCCAGCAGCAGGGCTTCGGCCCACCACCGTTGCAGCGCGGGAACGGCTTTCCAGATCAGAAACAGGCCAGCGCAGGCCGCGCCCATCGTCCACACGCGCCGCCAGTCGAAGGGGATGGGGTAATGGCGTTGCGCGTACACATAAAGCGCGCCTGCCATCGTGAGGTAGCCCAGGATGTTGGCCCAGCCCGCCCCGGCCACACCCAGGCGGGGGATGAGCAGAAACGAGGCCGCAACTGCCACGATGCTGCCCGCGAACGTGCTGTGGATGAAGTAGCGTGTCTGCTTGACGATGTAGAGCCCCGCCGAGAAAGCGTAGTAGCAGCCCTGAAACAGATACGCCAGCAGCGCCATCGGCACCAGGAACAGGCCCGCGTGGTAGGCCGGCGCGATGAGCGGCGTGCCGCGCAGGGGCAGTCCGGCAATCTCCTGGGTAAACAGTGCCACGCCCAGCAGCACCAGCATCATGCCACCCGCGAGCACAGTAAAGATGCGCGCAAAGAGCGGGCGGGCATCAGCATCGTCGGCGTGCTGGAGAAAGAAGGGCTGCCAGGCAAACCTGAACATCTGCACGACGAGCATCATGAAGACGCCCAGCTTCCACACGGCGGCGAAGATGCCCACGGCATCTTCTGCGGCGATGCCCTGGGCCTGGGCCGGCGCGTGGTGTTCGAGTACGAAGCGGCTCACCTGCTCGGTGAGGGCGTAGCCCAGTCCGCTGGGCACGAAAGGCAGCCCGAAAGCCAGCAACTCGCGCCACAGCGACCGGTCGGAGTGGGGCCGGAAGTGGCGCGCGTACACCGGCACGAGTAGCACGAGCGTGACGGCAGAGGCCAGCAGGTTGGCCACGAACACGGCCTCCAGCCCCCAGCCCAGCGCCAGGATGAAGTACAGGTTGGCCCCGACGTTGACGCCGATGTTGACCAGCTTGAGCGCGGCAAACGTGAGCGGGCGGTTCTCCAGCCGCAGCGCGGCAAAAGGCACCACGGCCAGCGCGTCGAGCGCCAGGATGGCGGCACTGTACGTCCAGAACACACGCGGAGCCTCACCGAAATCCACGCCCGACGCCCACGCGAGCGGTTCGGGAAAGAGGACGATGAGGAGCGAAAACAGCAGGCTCGTCGCCCCCAGCGAAAGAGTCGCCGTCGAAAACGTCTGGCTGAAGCGGGCGCGTCCTTCCTGGCCCGATGCAAACTTCAGAAAGCTCGACTCCAGCCCGTAGGTATAGACGATGTTCAAGAAGACGAACGCGCCGTAGATGAGCCCCACCACCTTGTACTCGCTCGGCACGAAAACGTGCGTGTAGAACGGAACGAGCAGAAAGTTGAGCAGCCGCCCGACGATAGTGGACAGGCCGTAGATGGCCGTCTCGGAGGCCAGCTTTCGGATGCGCGCGGCGAAACTCAGGGCAGTGGCGGGATGGTTGCGGATGTCGGGTTGCGGATCGCGGATTGATCGAGGTCTGCGCGCCATACCGCGATTCGAAATCTACAATCCGCGACCCTGTTCACCGGGCTGTGCGGCGCCGTCGCAGGCGAATCACGTAACCGTCCATGAAGAGGTGGCTGAAATAGCCCGCCACGGCGGCTCCGTAAAAGGGGAGTCCGGCAAGGGGCCGCTGCGGGAAAAACACGTAGGGCAGGATGAGCAGGGGCGAGGGCACGAGCAGCATGGCCCACCAGGTGTGCGTCCAGCCCCGGTGTTTACCCAGCACGGGCAGAATGGCGAAGAGGCCCAGGTAAGAAGCCTCCTCGAAGTGCCGCGTGGCGATGAGCACCACGTCCACGACGAAAAAAATGGCGTAAAAGAGATTCTGCCCCATCGAGTTGGTGTCCACGTCCGGCCATAGCCCGAACATCAGGCACAGCCCGAAAAGCGCGAGGGGGTAGGCCACGACCTCGATGCTGGAAAAGCGCGTGTACGCCGCGTCGAACGAGAACACGTAGAACAGCCCCGCCAGGTAGATGGCAAAAAAGAGCGTCGCGCCGAAAAGGTGACCCCGGTAGCCGGCCATGTTTGAGGAGGGGTTACGCTTGCCGATGGCGCGCTGAGGGTAGGAGGGTGAGGTGGCGGACAGATCCAACCATCCAACCAGCTAACAAGCTCAAAAGCCCACAAAATAGCGCACGGCCAGCGCGTAGCCCGCCCGTCCCAGCCCCACGATCGTGCCTTCGCACACGGCGCTCAGGTACGAGTGGTGCCGGAAAGCCTCGCGCTTGTACACGTTGGAGATGTGCACCTCCACCACGCGCAGCTGTGTGGCCGTGATGGCGTCGGCGAGGGCGAGCGACGTGTGCGTGAGCGCGCCCGCGTTGCACACGACGCCGTCCACGCCTTCGTCACGTGCCTGCTGCAACCGGTCAATCAGCGCGCCCTCGTGGTTGCTCTGGAAAAACGAGAGCGTGTGTCCGGGAAAGGCCTCGCGCAGGTGCTGCTCCAGGCTGTCCAGCGTACCCGTGCCGTAAATCTCGGGCTCGCGCGTACCCAGCAGGTTCAGGTTGGGGCCGTTGAGGATGAGCAGGTGCATGGGAGGGGGAAGAATGAGCAATGGTCAACGTTCGATGGGCAATTGTCAACCGACTTCTTTTCCTTCATTGACCGTTGACAATTTACCATTGACGAATTGCCCATTTCCATGACCTATCCTGAAGCCGAAGCGTTTCTCTTTGCCCTACCGCGCTTTGCCGACGTGGGCGCAGCAGCGTACCAGCCCGGCCTGGCGCGCATGGAGCGGCTCATGGACGGCATGGGATCGCCCCACCGCGCCTTTCCTGCTCTCCACGTTGCGGGCACGAATGGCAAAGGCTCTACGTCCTCCATAGCGGCGGCGTTGCTGACGGCCTCCGGGCTGAAGACGGGCCTGCACACCTCGCCGCACCTGTGGAAGCTGACCGAAAGGATGCGCGTGGACGGCGTGCCGGCCCCAGACGCCTGGATCGCCGACACGGTGGCACGCTATGCCCCCCTGATGCAGCAGGTGCAGCCTTCCTTTTTCGAGGCCACCGTGGCCCTCAGCTTTCTGCATTTCGCCCAGTCGGGCGTGGACGTTGCCGTCGTAGAAGTGGGCCTGGGCGGGCGGCTCGACGCCACCAACGTTCTTCCGGCGCGCGTAGCACTCGTCACCTCCATCGCCCTCGACCACACCGACCTGCTGGGCAATACGCTGGGCGAGATCGCGCGTGAGAAGGCGGGCATCTTCAAGCCTGCTGCGGCTGCCCTCACCAACGCCGACGCCCCTGCCGCCCTCGAAGTGCTCGAAAGCGTGGCGCGGCAGCAGGGCGTCGTCCTCGAAAACGTGCGGCAGACCGTACAGGTGCGCGAACGTCCCGGCGGCCTAACCCTGACGACGCCGCTGGCCGCGTACACCGACCTGCAGCTTTCCCTCGCCGGCTCGCACCAGCAGGGGAACGCCGCCCTCGCGTTGCGTGGCGTAGAAACGTTGCTGGAGCGGGCGTTGCCGGTCGGCGTGGTGCGGCAGGCGCTTGCGGAGGTACCGCGCCTGACAGGGCTGCGCGCCCGGTTGCAAACACTCTACCGCCGTCCGCGCGTGCTGGCCGACGTGTGCCACAACCCCGCGGGGCTTGCCGCCGCGCTCGAAGCCGCCCGCCCGGCTTCGGGCGGAGCGCTGCACGTGCTCTTCGGCCTGATGGGCGACAAAGACGCCCCTGCCATGGCAGCCCTGCTGGCGGCGCACAAGGCCACCGTGCACCCTGTGCCGCTCGGGGGCGAGCGGGCCATGAACACAGATGTCCTCTGCCGCGTGCTGGCCGACGCAGGCGTCCGGGTAACCGCTCCGCAGGCGCCGCAGCAGGGCCTGGAGGCGTTTCTCGCCCGTGCCAGAGAGGACGACGTCCTGCTCATCGCCGGCTCGCACGGCGTCGTGGCCGGACTGAAGCCCGAATTATTTGCAGAAACAAGACAAATCCCGTGACGTTTGGGACTTCTGGCAGGCTAAATTTTGGCCTGCCGCGTCCTCTGGACGCCGCCCGTCGAGGGGTGCATGGTTTCCCGCGCTGACCCACTCAGACGTATTTACTTCCGGCCCTTCTGCCCACCTTTGCCGGATAGACGCTGCGCCCGCGTGAAGCCCCAGGCTACTCGACTCTAACCGCCTCTTGCACCACCGGGCGTGCTTTTCCCACCCACCTCTCTCGCATGAAGATCAGCGATCTGCAGGCTCTGAACCTCAGTGACCTGCGTGACCGGGCCCGTAACATGGGTCTGAGCGGCATCTCTGGCCTGCGCAAGCAGGACCTCATCTACCTCATCATCGAAGCGCAGGCTGAGCGCGAAAGCGAAGGGCGTTCACGCCGACGCACGCCCGCCGACAGCGCCGCCGAAACCACGCAGCCCGCCGAGGTCAAGCGTCGCCAGCGCCGCAAGGCGTCGGATGCCACCTCGGGCGATGGGGCGCCCGCGCCGAAGCAGGCCGCCGAGCCCGAGGCGACGCCCGCGCGCCGCCGCCGCCGCCGCGAGGAACCCGTCGCTGCTTCCGACACACCGCCGCCTGCCGAAGAACCCCGGATAGAAGCCCGGGAGGAGCCGCAGCGCTCGCAGCGCTTCCAGCGCATCGACCTGCGCACCTCCGCGCCTCCCGGCGATGGCGGCAACGCACCCGCCGAAGCCGAAAAGCCGCAGTCGCGCCGGCGCGGTTCCGACGCGGTCCCCAGCGCCAGCAGCGAGGCGGCTTCGCCCGAGGCCCCCGCGCGCGAGCCTCGCCGAGAACGCCGCGAGGAGCGCGGCCAGCGTGAGGAGCGCCCGCGCGGCGAAACCCGGTCTCGCGAAGAGAAGAACCGCGGCGACAACCGGAATGAAAACCGGAGTGCGGACGAAACCCAGGGCCGCAGCCGGGACGACAATCGCAACCGAGACGAAAACCAAGGCCGCAGCCGGGACGACAACCGGAATCGGGACGAGCGCTCGCGCGGCGACCGCAATGCGGATCGGAATGCAGATCGCAACACCGACCGCAACGACGACAGCGACGAGGGTGGACGCCGCAAGCGCCGCAAGCGCCGCCGCGACCGGGACCGCGACAAGCGAGACGAGCGCCGCCAGGATCGTCAGGAATCGTCTCGCCGGCTGGATGAGCGCCGTGCCGACGAGCGCGCCACCCGCGAGCCGCGCGTAGATCCCAACCAGCTGCCCGAAGGCGCGCTTCCCAAGGGCGACGGGCCGCAGCGGCGCCTCGATCTGGCCACGGCACCTGCCGAGATCCGGGCCGCCTTCGAGTCCATGCGCGAGCAGGCCTATGCCGACCAGCCCGCTTTCGTCGCTTCGTTCAAGCCCGAAGACGTGCCCCTCACGGGGATGCTGCGCCGCACGGGCGTGCTCGAAATCATGCCCGACGGCTACGGCTTCCTGCGCTCGTCCGAGTACAGCTACCTGCCCTCGCCGGACGACATCTACGTCTCGCCCGCGCAGATCAAGCGCTTTGCCCTCAAGTACGGCGACACCGTGGACGGCGACATCCGCCCGCCCAAGGAAGGCGAGCGCTTTTTCGCGCTTATCCAGGTGTACACCATCAACGGGCGCACGCCCGAAGAGATGGAGGAGCGCACGCCGTTCGAGTACCTGACGCCGCTCTATCCCGAAGAGCGCCTCAAGCTCGAAACAAGCGAAAAAGAGTATTCGACGCGCGTGCTCGACCTCTTCTCGCCCATCGGCAAGGGACAGCGTGGCCTCATCGTGGCACAGCCCAAGACGGGCAAGACGATCCTCCTGCAGAAGATCGCCAACGCCATCACGACCAACCACCCCGAAGTGCACCTCATCGTGCTCTTGGTGGACGAGCGGCCCGAGGAAGTGACCGACATGGAGCGCAACGTGCGCGGCGAGGTCATCTCTTCGACGTTCGACCAGGAGCCCGAGCGCCACGTGCTCGTGGCCGACATCGTGCTCGAAAAGGCCAAGCGGCTTGTCGAGGCCGGTCAGGACGTGGTGATCCTGCTCGACTCCATCACGCGTCTGGCCCGCGCCCACAACGCCGTGGCCCCGGACAAAGGCCGGACGATGTCGGGCGGTCTGGAAGCGGGCTCGCTGCGCGGGCCCAAGCGCTTTTTCGGCGCGGCGCGCAACGTCGAGGAAGGCGGCTCGCTCACCATCATCGGCACGGCGCTCATCGATACGGGCTCGAAGATGGACGAGGTGATCTTCGAGGAGTTCAAGGGCACCGGCAACATGGAACTCGTGCTCGACCGCCAGATCGCCGACCGCCGCATCTACCCGGCCATGCACGTGGTCAAGAGCGGCACGCGCCGCGAGGAGCTGCTCATCCCCGACTCCAAGCTCAGCCGCATCTGGATTCTGCGCAAGCTGCTCGCCGACCACGAGCCCGCGCAGGCCATCACGTTCCTGCTCGACAAGATGCGCGGCACGCGCTCCAACGAGGA